>CALMKR010000091.1 GCA_937867625.1 uncultured bacterium
CCCTCATCGCCCGGACAAAATGCAACAGCGCAGACACAATTGTGTCTGCGCTGGCATTTTGTGGGCGATGAGGGACTCGAACCCCCGACCTTTTCAGTGTAAATGAATTGCTCTACCAACTGAGCTAATCGCCCGGCACCTAGTTACCTTAGGTAGCCACTATACTACCTGCTTTTGAAAATATTTCAATAGCTGCTATTTCTTATGTATACTGGTGGCTATGACAGAGCTTCATGCCACAGTAACCGGCAAGGTCCAAGGTGTAAGGTACCGAGACTACGTCCAGCAAGCTGCAACCAACATGGGATTGGTTGGTTCGGTCGAGAATCTACGAGATGGTTCGGTCTTTGTGATTGCCCAAGGGATGCCGGATGTGCTCAAGGAGTTTGTTGAACATCTCCATGAAGGCTCGCTCCTCTCGAAGGTGGATGGTGTGGCGGTAGAGTGGCGTACCCAAACAAAGGTGTTTGAAGAGTTTTCTATTATATTTACATAACAGTATGTCAGCTGCAATGACGCTCCCAATGTGTATTGGTTTTATCATGGATGGTAACCGACGGTGGGCACTTGAACAGCACGAGGAGACCGTTTTTGGTCACGAAGCTGGTGAAGAAAAATTCTATGAAGTAGCACAATGGATAAAAGACGAACATATTGCCCACGCAGTTTTTTATGCATTTTCAAGTGAGAACTGGCTCCGAAATCAGCTTGAAGTTAATTATTTGCAGCAACTTTTTTTACGTTTTACCAAACGCATGCTCGCTGAGGTGCATACCTGGCAGGTACGCGTCCGAGTCTTTGGCGATTTGTCTGATTTTAGTCCTGAACTCAAAGAAGCCATTGCTGAACTGATGGCTGAGAGTGCTGTTTACGAAACTACCACAATTTGGGTTGCCCTCTCCTACGGCGGTCGGGCGGAGATAGTGGCGGCCGTGAATAAGGTCTTGGCTGTGGGGCAACCAGTTGATGAAACGACCTTTGCAACACATCTTGCCACCGCTGGCATGCCAGACCCGGATCTCATTATCCGGACCGGCGGAGACATGCGACTGTCTAATTTTTTGCCGTGGCAGACGGTCTATAGTGAGCTTATGTTTACCCAAACCTATTGGCCGGCATTTACTAAAGATGAATTTATGAGTATGCTGACGCAGTATGGAGATAGAAAACGTCGTTTCGGACGCTAAAGATATAATAGAGCCGGTAGTCCTCTATGAGGATGCTGCGGTTTTGGTAGTGAACAAGCCGTATGGGATGCTTGTGCATGAAGACTGGCAACAAGCTGACGCAACTCTCGTCGACTGGTTTTTGGCCCGCTGCCCGGAGGCGAAGGGGGTAGGGGAGGCAACTGCGACTCCAGACGGGAAACCACTTGAACGATCGGGGGTGGTCCACCGACTCGACCGTGAGACTTCCGGGGTGATGATCCTCGCCAAGACTGCGGAGGCCCATGCGCACCTCAAGGCACAGTTCCATGACCGGCACGCCAAAAAAGAATACCGCGCCTTTGTGTATGGTCGTCTCAACGAACGGTGGGGAACCATTGATCGACCGATCGGCCGTAATACGCAGAACTTCCGCCTTCGTTCGGCCCAGCGCGGCGCCAAAGGCACCCTCCGCAACGCAATTACTGACTGGGAGCGTATCGCTGCTGGTGAATACAATGGGGAGCCGTTTTCGTACGTAAAGCTTATTCCAAAGACGGGACGAACCCACCAGCTCCGCGTGCACCTCAAGGCAATTGACCGCCCAATCGTGCAAGATGTCCTCTATAGTGGTAAAAAGCGGGAAACTTCTAACAATCTTGAACTCGACCGTTTGGCGCTCCATGCCCATGTGCTCGAGCTCACCCTTCCTGGTGGGAGCCTCGAACGCTTTATAGCGCCGGTACCCCATAGCTTTGAATTAGCGGCTGAACGTATTGCAGAATAAGGATGCTTGTGGTAGATTAGGGCACGTTTTACACGGACAAGAGGCTATTATTGTTATTATTATTGTATGAACACAGCATTACAAGGCGTGGTTACCTCGCCAGTACAGATGGCGGATCGTAAGGCGCTCGGCATCAAGCCAGGCGACACGGTTAAAGTACACCAGAAAATCGTCGATAAGGGAAAGACTCGCCTTCAGGTATTTGAAGGAGTCGTACTTGCACGTAAGCACGGTGATGAACCAGGAGCTACTTTCACGGTACGTAAAGTTTCGAGTGGTGTTGGAGTAGAAAAGATCTTCCCACTCTACACCCCTCTTATTGAGCAAATCGAAATTGTGAAGCGCGCCAAGGTCCGTCGTGCCAAGCTCTACTACATCCGTGAGAAGGTGGCACGTGAGATCAAGCGCCAGATGCGCCGCATGTCTCTCGTTTCAATGTCTACCGAAAGTGAGACTGAAGCGAATGCTCGTATCGATGCTGAAGCCAAGGCTGTCGCCGAAGCTGCTGCAGCCGCAGAAGCAGCCGCTGTAGCGTCAGCCGCTCCAGTTGTCGAGGAAACTCCAGAAGTAGCAGAAGAAACTTCTGCTGCCGAAACACCAGCCGAAGCAGAGAAGAAGGACTAAACAAAACCCCAAAACAAAACAGGCACCCCACGTGCCTGTTTTGTTTTATATTATAGTAACTATGTGAATAATTGGTATACGCTATATACTTGAGGCTTTATATAATTAATTGATGGGGAAACGTGGCCCAAAACCAAAAGGAAAAGTAAAAATTGCTTGGTCTCCGCAGTTTGCGTACGCCATTGGTCTTCTGGTGTCTGATGGGAATCTATCACCTGATGGGCGGCATATTAATTTTACGACAACCGATGTTGAGTTGATAGAACTATTTCAATCATCACTTGCAATTATTGCTACGGTAACTGTAAAGCGACGTGGAGCTGGTGAAGTAAAGAAATGTTATGCTGTCCAGTTTGGAGACGTGCTCTTTTATAATTTTTTATTACAGGTAGGTTTAACACCTAAAAAATCAAAAACAATTGGAATCATTGATGTACCGCCAAAATATTTCTTTGATTTTCTCAGGGGAGTTTTTGATGGAGACGGATCGACACACTCTTACTTTGATAAACGATGGAAGAATAGTTTCATGTTTTATACCATATTCGCCTCAGCCAGTGAAGATTTTATTGAGTGGTTACGAAGTCAAATTAATCAAACACTTGCTCTGCACGGACATGTTACTAGAGCTCAGGGTCATTCAGTAATACAATTAAAGTATGCGAAAACAGAGTCATTGGTCTTGTTACAAAAAATGTACCAAAACCAAGAACTACCAAGCCTCACTCGCAAACGCTTGAAAATTGACGCAATGTTGCGTATAATCGGGGAGTCATTATAAGATATTGACAAATCGATGCCCAGGTGGTGAAATTGGTATACACGTATCCTTGAGGTGGATATGCCGCAAGGTGTGGAGGTTCAAGTCCTCTCCTGGGCACACGGACGCAAAAGAAAACAACACCCTTTAGCTAAAGGGTGTTGTTTTCTTTTAGTAAGCAATAAATATTGCTTACGTGCGTCCGTGTGAACCGCAGGCATGTTTTTGCTATTCCTAATGCAAAAACAGCCGAGGTGGGGTCGACAGCACTTGTCTAAAATAGAAACGAAGTGAGCTATTTTAGCTAGTGACTGGTGACCAGGACGAATAACTCGTGACCTAATCCAGTCTGGCCTTCCTTGAACTCACATACGCCAACGCTACAAAACAAAGTCCAATCAGTCCCGTCACTACCTCCGGCACATGGGTAATGAGGTTCATGAGCATTGCAACTGCGAGACCCAAAATCGCCCAGTGCGCTCCGTGCTCGAGGTACCGCAATTCCGTGAGGGTATTCTCTTTCACAAAGTAGATCGTCATCGAACGGACGAAGTACGCCCCGATACCAAGACCAATCATAATAATAAAGAGGTTTGTCGTGAGCGCAAAAGCGCCAATGACCCCGTCGAGCGAAAAGGCCGAGTCGAGCACGTTGAGATACATAAAGAGTGAAAATCCTCCCACTGCCACTGTGGAATTGGTGTGGGTGAGGGAACCAGCAATCCCTTCCATCACAATAAAGAGCACGAGCCCTATGAGTCCCGCCACCAAGACACTCGCTTGGTCATAGTGGGTGAGGTAGGAGAGGGTGACGAGGAAGGTGACCGCAGTGGCGATTTCAATCGCTTCGATGTCGCCCCACTTCACCATGTACGATTCAATACTCTTGATCCAATGGACTGACTTGGCTTTATCAAAAAAGTATTTGAGAGACACCATGAGGAGGAAGATGCCACCAAAAGCGGTGATAGACCCATGTACACTTTCAAGGAGGTGACCATAGGCCTCAGGGTCTTGTAAGGCTAATTCTGTTACAGTTACCGGAGACATAAACACCGCGGCACTCACAATCAGGATTGGGAGGACAAACCGTGTTCCAAAGACAGCGAGAAGAATACCCCAGGTCAAAAAACGCTGCTGCCACACCGGGCTCATCCGTTTGAGGACTTTGGCATTAACTACCGCGTTATCAAAGGAGAGGGTGACTTCAAGAACTGACAGTACCACCACGAGAAAGAGCGCCTCAGTCCCAAATTCATACCAGGTGGCGGCAAAGAGGAAGAGGGAAATAAGGATTGGTACCAAGAAGTAGCGACGAACATTTTTAGACATATACGGGCTAGTATACCAATGAAATTGTATTTGGTGATACTGGGGGGCAATTATTTCTGGTGGTATACTACTCCTGTATGACCTATTCGCTTGCGCCACAGTTTCTAAAATCCTTTAAAGATGCCGATATTCGTGGGACGTATCCTGATGAGATTAATGCTGGTGTAGCCTATGCGGTGGCTCGTGCCTTTGTGGAGGAGTTCGCCTATACCAAGGTGGTGGTGGGACGCGATATGCGTTTGTCTTCGCCTGAGCTCCATACGGCCTTTGTGGCTGGGGTGCGAGAAGCGGGTGCGGACGTGATTGATGTGGGGATGGTAGCGACCCCGCAGCTCTACTTTGCTTCCGGGTCAATGAATCTCCCCGGGGTGATGATTACCGCCTCTCATAGTCCAGCCGAATATAATGGGATGAAGCTTGTTCATCCTGAAGCGATACCCCTCACCAAGCGCAATGGTCTCGCGCAAATCCTCAAACGAGTGAAAAAAGGGCAGTGGGTGACACCAAATAAAAAAGGAAAGTTCACCAAAAAGAATATTGATGCTGGGTACCAGAAGCGTGTCCTCGCCGGTATCAAACCAAAGCGCTACGAAGGTATCCGCCTCGCGACTGATATTGGTAATGGGATGGCGCATGATATCGTGCCGCTCTTGGCTGAGAAGCTCCCAATCAAGTTTGATACGATTTTTGCCCGCCGTGATGGCCATTTCCCCAATCGAGACTCCGATCCAAACCTCCGTGAGAATCAATTAGCACTCGATAATAAAATTGATCACGGGCACTACGATTTTGGTATTTCTTTTGATGGAGACGCCGACCGCATTGCCTTTTTAGACGAACACGGCAACTACGTGAATAGTGCCGCTATTGGTGCTTTGATTGCGAAGCGCATGTTGGTCCGCGAACCAAAGGCGAAGATTGCCTCAACCAATCTCAATAGCCGTATCTACGACGAAACGATTACTGCTCATGGTGGGAAAGTAGTGATGGCCCGTACCGGACATACCTTTGTGAAAGAAGCGATGCGAAAGCATAAAGCGGTCTTTGGCTGCGAATATTCCGGACACTTCTTTTTTAGGGATTTCTTTTATACCGACTCGGTCGTGCTGACCCTCCGTGAGGTGCTTGATGCCTATGTTGAGGCAAAGGCCGCGGGGGAGACCTTCAGTCAGCTAATGGCACCGTACCTCGTCTATGAACAGACTGAGGATATTGTCATACCGGTCAAAGATAAAGATGTCGCTATGGCGAAGGTCTACGATTATCTCGTTTCTCTACAGCCTCAAGCACTCAAGAAATTTGACGGTTACTTTGTTGATTTTGGCGATGTGTGGGGGGCGGTCAAAATGAGTGTGACCGAATACGGGGTGAAGCTTATGTTTGAATCAACGAGTAAAACAAACGCGCAAAAGCTGCAGCGGCAGATTCAGAAGTTTGTGAAGTCGATAGCCAAAGACGAGGCGTACTAGTTAGGTCAGTAGCGTCTGTTAGACCAGCTCGCTGATTTTTTTGGCTAGTACATCGAGCGAATGTTTGCCGATAACCAATGCCTGCATCTCACGCACCAGGTTTTTCTTCTCGGTGTCGGGCAGAGACAATACATACGTGATGGTGTCGGCGAGTGATACGGCGTCGTTTTCTTTGACCAACAGTCGGTCGTTGGTGGCTGGTTTGATCATGGCGTTAAAGTCAACCGAAGAGGTGATTGGTATACAGCCCGCTGCCAAGGCCTTAAAAATGGTCTTATCAAGCATGCCGCTTTGCGATACGTTTATATAGACTTCGTGTGATAGATAGTATTTGTAGGTATCAGTACTGGGAACCGCCCCAATAAACTGCACGGGTGCACCAAGCCCTAGTTTCTCTTTGTAGGCTTTTACTTCTGCTTCATAATGTGGCCACTTGTCTTTTGATGTACCTCCCACAAAATCCATCGTGTATGCACACCCTCGGTCTTTTAGGAGAGCAAGGGCATCAAGTACAATTTCGGGCTTTTTTGATGGGTCAAGCCGCGCCAAAAATAACAATGAACGAGGTGGTACGGTAAAGACCTCATCCGTTTCAAGACTTTCCACATCTACTCCAACTGGCATCTGCACGCCTTGTGGGAAATACTCTTTTTTGGCGGTGTATGAAAAGGCTGAGGTGTAAAAGACTTTTTCACATAGTGCACCAACCCAGCGGGTAGAGCGGTGGCCCGCGTAGTGATTGCGCCAAAGATACATCTTCTTACCAAACAAACGCCACCATAGGCCGCCGAGTACCCCGTACTCATCGTTCATGTGGATGAAGACTTTGTTGTAGTTGCGGTGTTCTTTGAGGATGTAATAATAAAAACGAGCGATGTATTGCAAACGTAACAAAGACTTTTGTACAAACCCAAGGGGGGCATCGGCGACGTGGTTTTCTTTACCCAAAGACAAAACGGTGACATTAGCTGGTAGGGAATAGTTGCCTTGGTACAAACAAATGACCGTGATGTGGTCGTAATGCGGTGCGAGTTTGGTCACCCAGCGCACAAAGAAAGCCAAGGTACTCGATTGGCTGTTCATTTCTTGGGTACAGATAAGAAGTTTGTTCATAGGACAATATTATCACAAAATACCAATTGCGATTATGAACTGTATCAAGGGTAGAATTGGGCTTTTATTCCGTTGGAGGCAAGGTATTGTCGTCCCTGGATCGCTCTTTTGTCTGCCACAGCTTGTATACCGTCTTGGCTGACACGGAGAAAATAAATAATTCCATCAATAGCGGCCCGACAGAAATAATAACTGCGTTATGAATAATCCAGAGCAATGACGCCAGCATCATGGTTAAACGCATCTTTATGCCAGAGAGATAAAACACCGCAGTGGTGCCAAGCAGGGTTGATATAATCGGGAAAATATTAATGAATTCTTTGTACGTGTATATCCCAACTAGAATGTATATAACTATAAATATAATAGCCACATGTTTTACTTTCTTGTGGAGGGAAAGAAAGTTTCGGACCACAGCCAACAAAGATACAGTGGCTGCAGTACTGGCTCCCAATAAATAAAAGTGTAGTGCCAGTATCACGCTTTGCGCGGCTTGGCCGATACGCAGCTGGCGGTCAGAGGTGCGTGAAAAGGCATAGAGACTAACGAAGAAGGCCAAAAAACCAAGCAGCTGAGCGAAGTTTATATACGTCAGAAATATGCCGAGGACATAAGACATGGGTCTACGAATTATACCAGTTTGAATGTAAGGACGACTACCGGGAGGAATTGGTCACGAATCACTAAGTATATTTGTTCGTCTTCGACTCCAAATCTACTAAGTGTACTGAACCTTACAGGTTCAGTACACCTTGTCGCCACTTTTTCGCTATCACTCAAAAGATTGCTGACAAGGTCTTGCGAAATGGGTCCCATCCCATTTCTCACCCACCTCGCTCATAAATATCGCTGCGGCTTTCAATTCCCGGACGAAAACGGGAATTGGTCAGGAGTCGACTATTTATATAAGCGCTTCGCTTTTTATAAATATGTCGCTCACGACCCTGTCTCGTCTCTCTCTTTCTCCGCTTCGCTCCGAAATTCACATGAGACTCCGTCTTTCAATTCCCGGTAGCCGGCTCCAAACAGCAATGGCCCAAATGCATTCGCATTTGGGCCAGCTGATTTGGGCGGCGTCGTAGAGGATGTTAGAACTGTGTTTGAGAGATTGGGGGATTCGAGTATCTACATTCCAACCTTTAACACATTACATTGTCATTAAGAAATCAGGTAGTTCAGACAAAGAGGAAATTTGATAATCAGCGTGAGAGACATCTAGATTTTTAATGACAGGATTTGGAATTACAATGGTTTTAATTCCCGCCGCTTTTGCAGCTGTTATACCTCGGGGTGAGTCTTCGATGACGATAGCTTCAGAGGGTATGCACTTAGCAAGCTCTAATCCTTTCAGGTAACTATCAGGTTCAGGTTTGCCGTTGAGATAATCTTCGCGAAGTACAATAAAATCAGCAAGTTCAGGAATTTTGGAGTCGTGATGAGTTTTTGTAAAATTTTCACGGTTTGTATTTGTGACGATGCCTACCGTGTAGTTCATTTTTAACTTATTAAAAACTGCCTCAGCAAATTCATCTGTAACATTTGTCTGCGTCACAGCATATTGCCATAATCTATCTCTTTTAGTTTTAAACTGGTCTATTTGTTCTAGGGTACAACCTATATTCTTCATAAAGCCAGACGTGCCAAGATTTGTGAGAAATGTATGATGTTCAAATTCAGTACGAGGGTAATCAATTCCCATTTCGGCAAAAACTTTTCCATTAATTTCAAAAAACAGTTCTTCTGTATGAGCCAGCACGCCATCATTATCAAATAGGATAACTTTGATTTTATTCATATTAAAAGTATATCATTTCCTAATTCTCAGTAGGTTATGTTTGGCTAAAATTGAAAAATCCCCATAAATAGGGATTTTTCAATTAAATTTTCATTTGGGCGGCTTCTGGGGTAATTTTTCCCTACGGGAACGGTACAGATGTCATATCGGACTTTGCTTCGCTCGTGCGATATATTCCATCTCTTCAATTCCCGGACGCGAGTGATACCGGGAATTGTCCTGACGGTCACCAAGCTATATTGTTTTGCATTGCTCACAATCTAGCTGGTGCCGCGGGACACGAC
>CALMKR010000092.1 GCA_937867625.1 uncultured bacterium
GGCTGGTCTATAGACCAGCCGCTTTTGTTAGATCAATATTTAATTACTCAACCTGTGTAGTACTTGGCAATACTTCGGTAGTATCAGTAGCAGTATCGAGTAGATCATCAGTAGAAGTCGCGGTACTTGAGGCATCTGGCAAGCCAGTCGTCATCATGACGGCATCAGGATCTGGATTGGTGAATGACGCAAGACTCATAATTGAGCGGGTGTAGTCACGAGCTTCAAAGGCTGATGATTTGGCCACCACCACATCAGTATCAAGTGAGGTCGAGGCGGTGAGGAGGAGCTCCTTGATTTGTGGGATAGTGAGCGCTACTTTGTCACTGATACCAGCATCTTCTACCGCAGGGAGCGTCTCTTCAATCTTAATCAGCGCTGATTCCGCTTCATTGTAGGCATTAATTGCGAGGGCTCGTTCTTCTTCTGGGGTCAGGACAATTGGTACGAGGTTTTCGATTGCCAGTGATGAACGAACATCAATATCGGTCATAAAGGTAATCACCACCTGCATATCACGCCAGGTCTGAGTGAGGAACTCCTGGCCACGGACCGCATCTTCAGTATAAATAGTGGCACCCTGGGCCAGCTTTCGCTCCACGTCCCCAATGCGGCGTTCAAGGTCGGTATATTCTTGCTCGGTAGCATTATCCTTGATACTGAGAAGGAGCTCACGACCACGAGTAGTCTCTTGTTCGAGCTGCGCGACGAGGCGTTCGTACGATACCCCATCAGACGATACCTGCTCGACATGTGCCTGCGCTTCATCGAGAGCCATTGCGATAGCTACGGTAGACATTCCTTCGGTGGTACTGGCAGTGTCCCCGGCACGGAGAGCCGCAGACTGTACATCAAGGACTGAGGCGAGGGTAAGCTCAGCGAGTGCGGCCGCATCAGCATCGGTACTCCGTAGGGTAGCAATTTCTCCCGCTGCGGCTTCTTGATGAGCGTTGACCGCTGCAATCACACCCGCTTCAATTTCTGGCGTGAGCTTCCCTTCTTTCGCTAAGAGGCGAGCTTCGGAGATACGACGTTCGAGGCGTTTGGTTTCCCAAGCGACTTTTTCGTAGCCACCAGAGGTGAGACTCGCGCGCACTTCTTCGTTCACACGCACCTTCATCGGATAGAGGACATCACCTGGTACAGCGCGTTCCGCGAGGGCAGGAACACCAATGAGTACCACAGCCACACAACCGAGTACCAGCTGGCGGTAAAGACGAGTTGGCATCGCCCACTCGATAAATGGTTCAGTGAACATCGCCCGACGAGATGGTGTAGCAGTCTTTGGGGCTGGAGTCGTAATTGGGTGGTACGCCATATACGCAGTGAGTCGATCACGAAGAACATCCTTCTCCGACGTCGAAAGACGGATGCTGGATGCTTGTTTCTTAAACTGTTCGCTAAATCGTTTCATTATGTATATTATTTCTTTTTCTTCTTGATTGCCTTATCAGGATTATTCCGATCTTCAATCATGTCGCGTAAGAGCTTCAATCCCCGGTGGATACGCACCGAGACCACATTCTCCGATTCTTCTACCAGTTCACTGATTTCTTTTGGTCCGAGCCCATCCACAAACCGGAAGAGAAGTACCTCGCGGTACACATCAGGCAGAGTCGCTACCAGGGCAAACGCCTGCTTCCCATCAAGGGTAGCGGCAAGAGCCTCGGTCGTATCCTCTACCAGCTCAGAAAATGAGCCTTCGGTCACTCCATCCTGGGCCAACAGGGCATCCAGTGATTGTTCCCGCTGCTTTCGGTACTCATCAATGATGAGATTATTGAGCACCTTGTACAAAAATGGGCGATACTGTTCCACTTCATGGCCATTCTTTATGTATGTCCACACTTTCGTAAAAGTATCGTGTACGAGGTCAATAGCCCGTTCACGGTCACTAATACGTAAGGCGGCGTGACGAAAAAGAGCGTCGTTGTATTCAGAAAACGCTTCTAAAAAGCGCTCCTCTTGGCTTCCGCTTGTCGATGTGGTTTTTGAACCCGCCATGTGGAAACCATTATATATGTAGACGGCGACCCTGCCTAATACTTACGGGGAACTAGTGAGTTTTCCACAGGTTAGGTAATAGACCACAAAATTATAGAAAAACAAGGAAATTAACACTGTGTGCAGGTACAGAAATGGCCGAGGAGTTTCCCCTCGGCCACATTCGCTTAGCACGGCCTCATTTCCAGATCGGCACCACACGAACCTCTTTGCCAGCCCCTGCGAGCAAGGCTCTGATGAACGGGTGTTTGGAACCGTCTTTGTCTACAGCCTCAGACCAGACTTGCTCGCCGACGTACCCGCGGAGGGCGAGCATAGCCACATCATCAAAGATGATGCCGTTTGGCGCCCCTCGTCCGAGGCCACGATAGGCCATCATAGCCTCGACGAAGATGGCCGACCAGTAGGTGCTTTCGGCAACGCCAATTCGGATATGCTCGAATGCACCGTGATAAACGATCAGCGTCTTGATGGCGACATGCGAGACCGAATCGTAGCCAAGTATCTTGGCAGCAGCAGCACTGTTTGGCAATACTGCCAGCCTGTCTTCAGTGTCTTTTTCGAAATTGAAGCCTCGTGGCGACATCGTGTCTTTCCTCCCTTGAAAAACCCCAAATAGGGTGTGAACATTCAGCCAATACCGTACCACACCCACACTAAAGTACAAGACGGGCGGCCAAAGGCCGCCCGTCTTGTCATCTTGGTGTCATACTGCTTAAAACCAGCCCTTCTTCTGGAAAAACCACACCAAAATGGCGAGGATAACCCCATTGGCGGCCAAGATATAGAAAAAGGCAAACGGCGAATCCTGAAGCGGCAAATTGATGTTCATTCCGTAAAACGAAGCGATCACGAGCGGGACCGTGAGGAGAAT
>CALMKR010000093.1 GCA_937867625.1 uncultured bacterium
TGAATTCCGAGACTGGGATAGCTGAGTCGTCCCCTTCAAAGAATTTCTTGATACCTTCATGTTCTTTAAGTAAAAAAGAAATCATCGTGATCCTTATAGTTGTAAAAGCATTATACCCGCTTTTGGCTAAAAGGCCGAAGCCTTTTATCCCTGGAACCCGAAGGTTCCGGAGATTACGCCGTAGCGCTACGGTTCTGGCCCTGGTTACCGCCACCGTTGTTGTTACCACCCATGGGACCGTAGCGATGGCCGCGATACACCTGGGTGCCCTTCTGGACGCCGTAGGTTGCAGCCACACCGAGTGCTGCGCCAAGGATGACCTTGGTCACTGGACGCGCCATCTGACGGGCCAGGAAACCTTTGGTGGCCAGATAGGCTTTTGCAGCTTTGCCTGCTGCTGCTTTTGCATTGTTCTGGGTCTGTTGTGCTGTGGTCATGAAGTGCTCCTTTAAAATACTTCAGTGTAGGTTCGAGACATTCGTTCCTTACAAATTACTTATACCAAACGGGGTTAGGAATATCTAAGTTTTTGACTCAGCAATCAGGTCAACGATGGCTGCTTTGAGCGGTCTTTGCTTTCGAAGATCTCTCATATAGGTGCAGTCAGGTAAATGACTCTCGGCGTTAGCATTACCCCACTCGGTTTTGTTACCACAGGCGTAGCAACGTCCTGCAGACTCGTTTGGTGCAGTAGTTTGGGCAACCAATATGTTCATTAAATCTTCACGAAGACTGGCTAACACCATTTTTTCGACGTAGACCATTGAGTCCAAACGTACTGCTTCACCTTTGAGAATTTGACTAGCCAAACCGGGATAGTAATCCACCACAGGCTTGTCTTCAAAGTTTGTCTTTACGGCATTACTTATTTGCCTTAGTTCAGTCAAAGTCATTTTATTCATATAGGTCACCTAAGTAAAAAGAAGTCTAGAACAAGAACCCGAAGGTCCCTGTCCTAGAAGTCCGTTATTGGCCAGTTGCGCTGGATGGATTGTTGACGTTGCCGTCAACGGTTGTGTTGCCACCGACGACATCGCCGATGCGACGTTCACGATTGCGAACGGTCACGACTTTGTAACGATTGTGAACGGCCTGGCCAGCATAGGTCAGACCGACACCGGCTATCATACCAAGCAGACCACGGTTGTTCTTGATCTTTGTTGCGAGCCAGTCAACGCCGCTGGAGAACATGCCTTGTTGTTCGGCTTGCTGTTCCTGCTGCTGTTGTTCCGAATTTGCACCGGGATTTTCTGATCCGGCTGAGTCTGCAGAAGTTTGGGTCTTTGCTGTCACGAGAGGCTCCTTTGCTTTGATTACACGATAACGCTTGGCAGACAGTTTTCCATCTACACAATACTTATACCAATTTCCAAGAACGTCCTTTAAGTCGTCACGGCCTTGGCGTTTGATTTCCCGACCTATGCCTTCGCAATAGGTTCGGTGTTGTGCCAGAAAATATGATTCAAGTTCATTTACTAAGTCCTTAGGTTCAGTCATTAAAAATACCCCCGTATCATTCTTATACCAAGACACTATATCCCTATTTAACAAGGCCTTGACACTCGGCAAATCGAGGATTAAAATAGAATAGTTAATTAACTAGGACAAAACAATGGAATATTCCGCACCCGGTCTCCCGTTTCAAGGAGGAGGACAGGCCAACCCTTGGTTCACTGTTGCCAATCAATTCGTACCAAGGAATCTGCACGACGTTATTCGTTGGGCACGGTATATCACGATCCAGTCACCTACAACTTCGGAAGTTATCCGTAAGTTGGCTACGTATCCAATCACCGACTTTATCATTGATACAGAGCAAGAGGGAACGAAAGAACGTTACGAAAGTATACTGGCATCGTTCAAACTAAAAGAAATTCTACAAGACGTAGGCTTTGAATTCTTTACGCTAGGCAACGTTTTCATCTCTATCTATTTCCCAATTCATCGTGAATTAGAATGCCCTAAGTGCTCCACCCGTTACAACGTGAAAAAAGCAGGCTGGGCTGTATTTAAGCAATATCAATTTTCTGGTGTTTGCCCAGGTTGCAGATATAGTGGTATCTTCAAGCGCATAGATTCTAAATCTCTGGCTGTAGAAGACATGAATTTCATTAAATGGACTCCAGAGCACATCGCCGTTAGTCACAACCCTATTACTGGTGAGAGCGAATACTACTACCGCATTCCTAACGCTGTTAAGCAAAAGATTCAAAAGGGAGATCGTCTCTTCGTCGACTCCTTGCCTTGGGCATTTATTGATGCAGTACGTTACAACCAAGACTTTAAGTTCGATAAGGATGCCATTTTTCATCTAAAGAACGTATCTTCTGGTGGTACGGTTGAAGGCATTTCCGTGCCTCCATTACTGTCTCTGTTCACTCTTGTTTTTTATCAAGCTACTCTACGTAAGGCTAATGAGGCCATTGCTACCGAGTATTTAAATCCGTTACGTGTTATTTACCCTGCTGCACAGACAGCTAACGCTGATCCTGTTATTTCTATGAGCCTGCGTAATTTCAAAGGTCACATGGAATCTGCTCTTATGGCTCATAAACGAGATAAGAACCACATTCTTGTAGCCCCAACCCCAGTTGGATATTCTACAATTGGCGGTGAAGGTAAGAACCTTTTAGTTGCTCAAGAAATTCAGCAAGCTGAAGATACTATCCTATTATCCCTAGGTGTTTCTCGTGAACTGCTCAGTGGAACGACTAACTGGACAAGTACCAGTGTAGGTTTGCGGATGATGGAAAACCTATTGTCTTCGTACATTGGTCGTATTCATGATTTGATTGCATGGTCGATGAAAAAGACTACAGCTTATCTGAACATGGAACACGTCAAGGTTTCCTTAGTTCCGTTTAAGCTGCTGGATGATGACAACTTCAAGTTGCTACTATCTGAACTGGCTAAAGGCGGACGTGCTTCTGATCGTACTCTGTTTGAAGAGCTTGGTCTGGACTTCCATGACGAACAAGAACGTATCAAGGAAGAGCAAGTTATTCGTGCCACCAAACAGGTTGAGGCTCAATTTGAAGTTGAGCAGGCTCAGTTCGTTGCTGCTAAAGCTGCTGGTAAAGACATGGCTGAAAACGAAGAGTACAAGGTTATCATGGGTCAAGCTCAACAGTTGGCTGAACAGTTCTTCCCTGCTGACGACAATACTCGTCGTATAATGCTGGGTCAACTGAAACTGGAAAACTACAGTCTGTACTTGCTGACAAAGCAAATATTAGACGAAGCTACCAAAGGTCAAGCCGCTGCTGCCAACCCTGCCCCCAACGGATCAGAAGGCGAAGGAAGTCAACCTGGCTTTGCAGGTACTCCGATGGGTGGCCCTTTGGTTGCCCAACCTCCAGTTGAAGAAGAGGAAGGTCCTCCTGGTGCAGGAGGGGCTAAAAAGAAATCAGACGGTCCCAAGGGACAGTCTGGTCCTAAAAAACCAGAAGCCAAGAAGGAAGTAAAATAAGATGACAATTCCAGCCATGATGATTAGCGAATTTAAAGTGCCAGCAATGGCAGATGGTCTGCGGAACACCCCAGCAGATCTGACTGGATATCAAGTCAAGTACTGCAAGGCTGACATGGATGACTTAACCGAAACCTCAGCCTTGCAAGCCATTGAAACTCGTGGATTGAACCCCGACGGTAACGTTGTTTTACTGAACCGGGATAAATTTACGTTCATGGATAAGTACTTCATCGTACTGCAATACATGGAAAGAATTCCTACCTAATGAACTACCCTCACCTAACTCCAATTTACTCTTCACCAAAGAAAATCAACTCTGACGCTGATCAAGCTTTGGTTGAGAGTTTGGAGAAGACTTTTCCAATTGAGGGGAAAAACTACATCCTGCAACTTACCAACGTAAAAGCTCACCCAAAAGATTTCGGTAAGCCTGACGAAAAAGAAGCTATTCTGAAATCCAAGTCTTTGGTGTACCCAATCAAGGGTGACATTACACTTGTATCTAAGGCCACTGGTAAAGTTGTAGATATGGTCAAGGATTTCCCGTTGATCGACGCTTTCCACATTACAGGTAAACACTCAATTGTTTATAAAGGTAATAACTACACCATTGCTAATCAGCTACAACTGATGCCTGGTGTGTATACCCGTACTCGTGAGAACACTGGCGAGTTGGAGGCCCACTTTAACACTGGTAAAGGTGCCTCGTTCCGTATCGTTCTGGATCCACGTAGCCGAGTCTTCTTTCTGGAAGTAGGTAGTTCACACACCCCTATAGGCCCTTTGCTGACAAAGGTGTTTGGTGTTGGTGAAGCTGAAGCTACAAAGTTCATTCCCAAAGATGTTTGGGATGCAAATATTTCTTACACTGAAGGTAAGGAAGATAAGATTGTTCGTGGTCTGTACTCCCGTATGGTGTACACAAAGAATCCAGCTTCGTCTGTTGACGAAATGGCAACAGAGCTAAAAGCTTCTTTGGCTGCTTCTCAGTTAAATGAGGGAACTACTAAGACTACTTTAGGTAAATCTTTCATCGGTATCGACAAAGATGCTATTCTGTACACCTTACGAAATCTTGTTGAGGTGCATAAAGGTGATCGCGTAGAAGATAACCGAGATTCTCTGCAATTCAAACGTGTTCAGAACTTGCCTGATTATCTACGTACTCGTTTCGCTAAAGAGCATGATACTGTTCGTCGTGTTAAAAACAAGCTAACTTATGGTTTGGAAAAGATTGATCCTAATCGTCCTAAGATCACTGACGCTGTTCCAGCAAAGCCTTTCAATAAGGTGTACTCTGCTTACATTCAAAAAAGCTCGTTGATCTCTACACCTTCAGAAACGAATCCAATTGAGTCGTTAGAGAACGTGGGTAAGGTAACTGTACTGGGACCTGAAGAAGGCGGTATTTCTGA
>CALMKR010000094.1 GCA_937867625.1 uncultured bacterium
CTAGAATATGCCGACCCAGACACCATCAAAAACGCCCTGCGTAACCGAGGGTAAAATTACAACCATGGAAAGTTTTCTCAATCCCGATTCAACCCTGAGTTCACACCTGAAAAAATGTCGTGAAGTTATGGCTGCTTACAAAATTGGCTCGCGTGAAATACACAAAAAGTTACGCGATGCAGGCGTTACGAGAGAAGACACCTCGTTTACTGAATTGACTGAAATGTTTCTCCACGGTGATCTCAAACCAGAATTGCTCGAAGAGCTTCATGGTATCGCTACTCTAGAACTCGCAAAAACACTCGAGCGTACTCGCGCTGATGTACTACACAAAATTCAACCGCGGCCCTAACAAAAAACCCCTTGCGGGGATTTTTTGTGATTTAGATAGTTTCAATCTTGATCTTAGCGTAGTGCTGACGGTGACCAATCTTGCGGTCACGGTTACTCTTGGCCTTGTAGCGGATGATTGAGAGCTTTGGACCCTTGGTCTCGCCGAGGTAGGTAGCAGTTACCTTGCCGCCAGTGTACGGAGCGCCGACGTTGGCCTTTGCGCCATCGTCAGTCATGAGGACAGTATCAAAAGTAATGGTGTCGCCTTCCTTGTGGTCACCAAGAAGCTCTACTTCAAGGGTGTCACCCGCAGATACGACATATTGCTTCCCTCCAGTCATAATGACGGCGAAAGCCTCGTTTTTTGTTGCAGTTGTTGCCATAGTGGTCGAGATTGTACCAGAAACCTCACTAAAGTGCAAGGATCTGCTCTGCTCATTCAAAAACGAAGTGACCTGTCACTGTAACTTGAAATATTTAGATATTATGGCGTGATTAGAAAATACGAAAACATAGCGTATGATATAAAGGGAAAAAGTGAGGTTCTTATGCTTATCCAAGAAGACACTCTCGTGATGATTTGTTTGCCAACAGTATACTTTATTGGCAAACGCCAACAGCTCCTCCTCAAAGCTGGCTTAAATCTCCATCGAGCAACCAGTCATGAAATGCTCGTGGACCACCCAACGAAAAAAACACAACTATTGCGTTCAAGGGCAAACGGATGCGGGTGTTCTCATCAAGTGGATGGCGCCATTGGTTTGTCTACACACCACACAGAGAACAAGTTGTCCGTCGCCATGTGGCAGGAG
>CALMKR010000095.1 GCA_937867625.1 uncultured bacterium
AATTCAATTTGATAAGCTCCGTAGGTTCCACCTAATCCATCTAGGAATGAGGTCTGTTTCACTGCAGACACGACAATATTAGGCTTCGATGGCTCAGAGGCATTCACAACTTCTTTCGCTACAACTGGCTCAGGCGTGGCGTTTTCGGTTTTTACACTTGGTTCAATATTTGATGGCGCAGGGACAGGCTTGGCTGGAGTAGAATTTTTGGCAGCAATTTCCGATATTTGATTCACACTATCTGTATCAGTCGTACTAGCAATCAAAGACTCCGTGGTAGTGGCAGAAACAGTGTCGAGCGGATTATTTTCAACAGAACTACTTGCGGCTTGCATTTGCGAACGCAGTATTGAGTTTTCTTCCTTTATTTCTTTTATTGTGATGTATGTAAAAGCCCCACCAGCACTTAACACACTAAAAAGGATAGCTGTTGCGATTAAAATTCCATACTTTTTAATCATATTGGTCGGGGTAGCCGGAATCGAACCGACGTCGTACCCACCCCATGGGCACATGCTACCACTATACCATACCCCGATTTGAGGGGGAGTATAACATACAGACTTTTATTCTAGCCAGTTACCACACCCCAAGCCAGGAGACTGCGTGGCGGAAGACCCTTCGGTCAAAGATACCCAAAGTCGCCGTGAACACCACGACTATCCCTGAGATGGTCACCCCGGGTACGAGGAGCGGATGTACTCCACCGGCAATAAAGATAACGGCACCAAGGATAAGTGCGAGACTCCCTATCATGAGGAAGAAACCGGCGACAATGGCGACACTATTAGACATGGTTAGCCCTCGACCTCCATCTTTAATTTCTCAGCTTGCCACCCGACCATGTTGGTGAGTATCTGGAGGAAAGACGCTACCGCGGAGATAGCGAGGAAGATAGTAATGTAGTACGCGTATGGCGTCAGGAGATAGAAGAATGTCACCGACGCAGCCGCCCACATCCCAAAGCACCATGGGCAAGAAAGGAGATCGGCAATGGTGCGACGAGGTCCGAACTTTGGCTTTTCGAGGACCATTCCCTTCCCTACTTTTTTCAAATCATAAAACTGCTCACGGAGAAACTTCGTGATTGGATCATAGACAAAGAGTCTGATGAGACGCCAGGTAGCAAGCGTAATGAGGGAGAAATCGACGAGGGTCAGTTCGGTGTATGGGATACGGGCTTCGGTCTCGAGAATAATAGCGCCCATCACCACGAGGAGCACGAAAAAAATCCCGAAGACAACATTCCAAAAATACTGATCAGTAATTCGTATCATAAAGACCTACGCCCCCATCCCCACTACCAAAATGAAGATGAGGGTACCTGCCACCACCGCTACAAAACTAAACAAGAAGCTGTAAAAGGTCTTGTTGAACATCTCCTACAGTATACAGCATAGTCTCGCAATTTTGCTATGACTGTTTTGGATTATTTGCTTAGCTAATATACCTAAAAATTATTTCTATCGGTCCAAACAAAAGAAAGAGCAGACTCTCAAAACCGTCTTTTTCCGAAATAATGCTATAAAGTCCAGTTAAAACAATAACCGAGAAAAGTAACCCTAAAATACTATCCGTTTTTGGTCCAAATATATTATCTCTATTCCTTGTGGTTATGTAGATGAGAATAATTATAGCGACTGAAATTAACATTGATATTGTTGCTGTTGCTTCCTCTGGATCGCAACTGTATTCATTAAAAAATTGGTCAATGAGTAATTCAGAAGCAAAAAAACCTATCCCCAGAATTACCATAGCTGTACACCCCAAAGCTGACATTTTGCGCATCAGTTTGTACTCGTAAAAAGCAAGGTTATACGTAACGATAACAGCAAATACAAACGTAACGCCGACAGCAGTCATTAAATATATTAACTCGTGCCAACAACTACCCCACATAACTATGCATCTAAAAGTTTACCTTCATATAAATAATAAACGGTATGTACTGGCAGTAAGAAAATTACATCGGCAACTTCAAAGCGACTTCCTCTTACTTCATATGAAGAAAGATATACAGCTGGAATCAATATAGATAAAATGTATGCTAAAAACAATAACTTAGTAAATCCTTCACTAAGGATTGTATCTACTCTCTTTATTAACAAAGCTACAGCTATTGTATAGATTATTGCCACCAATCCCAACATTGTTACTAGAGTAATGTTAGTACTAGTTTCGCAATCCAAACGTGGTTTCGAATCGATGTAACTTTGTGTGTACCAAAAAACTAATGCGTACAGCAACCAGGACACAAGTCCTAATGCCCCATAAAAATATACTTTCTTTATGTCCTTCTTATAAAGAAAATATAGTGTGGCGAAAAGGAATGGAATTGTAACTAGGTAAGATGCCCCAATGAAAGGCATGTAGTAAAAACATAGGGGAATCCACATACTATAAATAAAAAGGATTTTTGATCACTCATTTAGAAAAACGGCCTTGATCTTTTTACCCTTAATTGAAACGAGAACATATAGCACTGTGATAAAAAACAATCCAAACATCCAATAAACGCTGGCCAGTGTTCGGTCTATGGACATTACTGAAGATGTGTATACCTTTGTTTGACTAACAAATAAAATTGTAATGGGCATATACCATGACACTATATATTTAAGCCAGTTTATAAATAGATTTCTTTTGGCAAAAATAATTAAAAGTAAAGATGGTATAAAAAGAGCTGACATATAAAATAGTGGCTCTAGAAATGTTTCTTCATAACCCTTTAACAGACCATTGTTGAAAGATTTGAATTCTGGCTCGGTTAGAAACAAAATAATTAAATCAAAGACAACAATAAAAATTAATAGATTGGTAGGTTTGATTAGTTTTCTAAACATATATTATTTACTTAAAAATTTTACGATTTTAATCAACTCATCGGTTTGTAACTGTGTAATATATCTTTGTTGTAGATACAGTCGAATAGTTAGTTCAAGAGTACGAAGTGTGAGTTTCTCCAGAGGATCGTACAACTTTTGATTACTTTTCAGACTTAACTTTTCTGCCTCATTAGTCATCTTTAATAATACATCACGCAGTGACTTTCTTATTGGTAAGGCTGTAATAGCATTTTTTAGATCATTGTATGTATAGGTTGGAGCAACATATACCCCATCAACAGTAGATACGTAGTCAATGATACCGTCACCAGTATAGTCAGTTTTAATAGTAGTATACGATCCATTGTCTTTGCCATATGTCGCCACCATAGTAGGTGTGGTAGTAGCATTGACGATTTCGTGTCGCTTTGTTTGAGTATCACCAGTGAGGGTATTTAGTGTCAGAGTATATCCACCCAGTGCTTCTCCTGTCAGCTTTGTAGTACGTTTTATTGAAGCAGGAATAATTAGATATTTTGTGCTGCCCAGCTCAAAATAGGCACTATCTGGAATATCTTCCTTACGCACCCATTTATTTCCCTCTTTTACCATACCAGTTACATTGCCAGCATTATCGGTAGCAGAGATCTGTACTGGTGAATTGATTTCTTCAATATCGTATATGTTAGTAAAATTTGGTTCTTCTTCAGAAATGAACTCTACATCAGTAGACGAGTCTGTTACTATAACGTTACGTAAAAAATCTTGTACTTGAGAAATTTCCGTAATGTTTTCATGTGTCTTCTTTATACCAATAAGTGGTATTCTTTGATTTTCTATTTTTTGAAGATTGATGAAATAGTCGTTATTTAAAATA
>CALMKR010000096.1 GCA_937867625.1 uncultured bacterium
GGACCAGTCAAATGCTACCTATGCGCAAGTCTATAGTGCCACCAGTAGCACCTGGGGTAATCAAACGCTCATTACTAGTACGGTGTCAAATGTGGCCCGAAGAGGAATTGCGGTTGGGTATGAGAGTGTTTCTGGAGATGCTATGGTGGTTTCATGTAGCAGTACCAAAGACCCCGTGTATCGTACTTGGAATGGAAGCTCATGGTCGGCTACAAGTAGTATCACCACCAGTCTCGTGAATGTGTGTAATCACGTCGAGATTGCATCAGATCCAACGTCTGATGAGATGATTTTGGTGGTACGTGATAGTGGAGCAGCGGTTGGTAATAACTATGAGATGCTCGTATGGGATGGTTCTGCTTGGGGGAATAGTCGGGTAATGGGATCTGTTCAGGCAGGGCAAGAAGCGAGAGCGGGTATTGGCCTTAAGTATGAAAGTTCAGGAGATCAGGCGATTGTTGCGGTTACCAACGGTACTGGTAACAGCTTCATCTATCGCACTTGGACAGGGTTGGATTGGACGAGTCCGGCTACTCAGGCACTCCAAAACGACTTTGAATGGGGGACTCTTTCGGCTGATCCAGAATCAGACAACATGGTTTTGTGTTATATCAATGACTCAGCCAGAGCCGGAGCGATCCGTTGGGATGGTAGTATTTGGACTGGAACCTACAATGATTTCACTACTACCGGTAACTCGCAGGCCGGACGTCCTATTGACTGTGAATATGAAACAGTAGCTGGTCGATCCGGCTATGCATTGGCTGCCTATTCTGACACAACCAATCTCCGCTATAGTACTTTTGCTACTTCGAGCTGGGCCGCGGCGCAGCCGGTGACAGGGGTGGGGGCTGGGACTGGCGTCTTTTGGGTACAGACAGAACGCGCAGGTGACGGCACAATTGTCTCAGTCTCGCACGACGATGCTGCATCAGGTGACGAAATTGAATCGACTTATTGGAATGGTACGAGTTGGTCAACCAAACAATCGATTGCCCCAAACCCGTCCTCTATTATCGGCTCACCGTATGAAACTTTCTCGATGGCTGCAAAACAGTACCAATTTACTGAGGGTACGGTTACTACCCAGCCAATTGTCTTTACTTCAGTGGCGAATCAGACGACCTGGGGTGACCTAACTTTCAGTTCAACTGAACCATTTGGCACCGATGTGACCGTTCGGTTGAAATATACCAGTACCACTACATGTGACAGTTATATTCCAAATGCTGCGTTGTCTGGGAACGACACTGGCTTTGACGAAAGTGCGATGCCACTTAATCTGACCGGTCTTTCGACAACAACCTATAGTCAGATTTGTCTTGAAGCGACTTTGACCACATTTGGTTCCCAGAGTGCCAGCCTCGATGACTGGTCAGTGGCATGGCTCCGTAAACCAAAACTGGTTCAAAGTAATTATCGTTGGTACGTCAATGGTAGCTTTTTTACTCCTACTGATGCTTGGCCGCTTGGAGGTGTAGACGTTGACGAAAACGAAGCACTGTCTTCAACTGAAGCTGTGAGTATTAATGATGTGGTCCGTCTCCGTTTGGCTTTGACGGGCGCCAACGTAACCCTCCCAACGAGTACGTCTGCCTTTAAACTTCAATATGCATCTGGTGCATCGTGTAATCTCGCTTCAGGCTGGACTGATGTTGGGGCGGTTGGTAGTACAACCGCGCTGTGGCGTGGCTACGCAAACTCGATTGTTGGCAGTGATTGGTATGCTGCAGCTTGGTCACGACGCATTAAAATTGAAGTTGACAATGCGTTAGTAGGCACATCAACAGCAGTTACTGATTTTCCAGTCTATGTAAACCTTGATGACTTACCAGCGGTATTCTTCGACAATGTCCAAAGTGATGGTGATGATATTCGTATTACTACGAGTGATGGTGTAACCGAAGTACCATACGAACTGGTGTCGATTGATACAGCGAGTGACATTGGAGAACTGCATTTTAAAGCACCAAGTCTGTCTACCACAACAGATACTGGATTTTATATCTACTATGGTAACAGTGGAGCCAGTGGATATGCTGCCACTGCCACATACGGTCGCAATAATGTTTGGAGTAATGGCTATCAAGCAGTTTATCACTTGGGTACAAGTCCTGTCAGTGCGTTGACTGATAGTACAAGTAATGGGCGTAACCTTACCGCAGCAGGCGGTATGGTGGCGACCAGTAGTACGAGTTCAAAACTCGGTAATGGTCTGAACTTTGATGGTGTCAATGATATGCTTACCAACAGTGGTTGGGCTTGGAATACTGCAACGGTAACAGTTACTGTCTGGAATAATGTCACAACCGCCGAAACACAAAATTCAAATCTATTTGCCTTCACTGCTGCTGGTTCAGAACGTTTCGCTTCACATGCTCCGTGGTCAGATGCGATTATTTACTGGGACTTTGGAACTTGTTGTTCGGCTCCTGGTCGACTCTCAACGAGTTATGCCAGTTATCGAAATAAGTGGACGCATATCGGTTTAGTTTCTCACGGTACTGGCGGTGGCTTTATGGGTATATATCTTGATGGTGCACCAGTAGTCACAGCGGTTTCGTCTGATCATCCCAATGTGACACTGACTGGTTTAGCGATTGGTGCGGTGTCACCAGCTGGAGGAACCTACCATCGTGGTCGAATTGATGAATTTAGAATTGCGTCGCTTGCACGTGGAGCGGGTTGGTTGAAGACTGAATATAATAACCAAACCAACGCAACTGGATTCTACGCAGTTTTGTCCGAAGAACTAATTGGTGACGGTCGTCTTCTCCCGAGTACACTTTTGGCCAGTAGTACCTACCGCGAGACCTATGAAGAGAATAATCCAACCAATCTCAATCTCAATGCTTTGGCTGTCGGTCAATCAGCTGAGTGGGACTTTACCTTGCAAAATAATGCAGCTGCCGCCAACACTAACTACTGCTTCCGTTTAGTGTATTCAGATGGTTCGATTCTTAATACTTATGATAGCTACCCGCAACTCATAACTAATGCGGCACCGTTGCAGCCAACCCTGACCGCGCCGTTTGATAATGAGCAACTGGCGTCGACCTCACCAACTTTTGAATTTACGACCACAGATGAACTTGGTGACCTTGTGTCATATGAAGTAGTTATTGATAATGACGCCGACTTCTCCTCACCAGCTATTACTCGTGAATCTAATGCTGATTTCTCGCAATTTACTAATCCAGCATCACCATCTGAACGAAGCCAGTACTCATCAGGACAGACAATGCAGTTTGTACCAAACACCGCTCTAACTGACGGTGTCACGTATTGGTGGCGCGTCCGTGCCAAAGATGATTTTGGTTCAAACTCGTATGGGTCGTGGTCTGAAGCAAAAAGCTTTACCGTTAACACTGCTACTGTCTTGACGACCTGGTATCAAACAACGGGTGATCAGTTTAATACCAACAGTCTCAATGATGCGGTTACCAGCACAACCACCAACGACACTGGTATTACTAGTGGTTTTTCAGCCGCTACAACTACCACTACGGAAATTGACTATGATGACCGTGCCGCAGGAAACGCCTGGGGAAGTATTAGCTTTACCCAAAATGTTACCTCGGGTTCAATTCGTCATTATGTTGAATACGAAGTAACCTCTAATACATTTGAGTTGGTGCCCGACGCTGATTTGCCAGGGAATAGTTCGGGTTTTACTTCGTCACCCATCTCAATCTCGAGCCTTGATACGACAACATATAATGTCATTCGTGTTACTTCAGTGCTCTCTGGTAATGCGACTCTGCCACGCCTCCAGGATATGACAGTAGCGTGGAGTCTTAAGATTGAACCGCCAACCCTCTTATCACTATTTGATAATGCAAAATCCGCGACCACCACACCATCATTTACGTTTACAACCACTGATCCTCAACTTGATGATTTGCAGTATGAGGTACAAATTTCAACAACCTATGATTTTGCTGCCTCATCTACATTCCTGTCAGGTGTCGATAGCGGCTTTTCAAATGTAACTACTCCAGCAGATTCATCGCCATATAACTCTGGTGATACTGTGCGGTATCAGACTCAATCTGCGCTCACCAACGGTGTGACATATTGGTGGCGAGCCCGGGCCCGTGATCCATTGGCAAGTAATGGTTGGTCAAATTATTCAACTCCATTTAGCTTTACTATTGATACCGCGACAAATGTGTCGATATGGTACCAGACGATTGGTGAGCAGTTTGCCACTAATGAAAACGTAGATATTGAGACGATGGCAGGTGGTGCCCAAGTAACTTCTGTGGTGACAGGGGTTATGTCTGCGTATGCTATTGGTACCGCACAAGCTCCACAGTACCGAATGTGGAACGGTTCAAGTTGGGGTGCTGCACTATCTGCAGAGACCGTAGGAGCACAAATTCGCTGGACGAGATTGAAGGCGGCTACTACTCGACCGGAGTATGCGCTTGCAACGCTTGGTACTGATCTTGATATCAATATTCAGCTTTATGACGCTATTACTGAGTCGTGGGGCAATGTATTTGAGATTGTCGATAATGCCACAGAGTCAACTAAACGCCGGTATGATATTGGTTATGAAACTACTTCAGGCCGATTGATGGCGGTGGCTTGTTCTGGTAATGATGCCGTGTATGCCTTGTGGGACGGTACCAGTTGGTCTGCCACTTCAAGTCTTGTGCTGGCAAATGCCAACGACTGTGAATGGGTGCAAATGGCGAGTGACCCTATATCAAATGAGATTATTGCTGTCTTCCGACATAACAGTGCCTCCACGCCAGATTATGAGGCGTTTGTCTGGAACGGTTCTAGTTGGGGGAATGCCAACCGATTTGGTGATGTGAGTGCGAATACCAATGAGGCAATGGTGATTCAATATGAAGAGTCGGGCAATCAAGCTGTGCTTGCATTACCGAACGGTACAGTAAATATGCCGTGGAAGACTTGGAATGGTTCAACTTGGTCAGCAACAAGTACGGTGACTCTTGGTAATGTCATGACTTGGGGAAGTCTCAAGCGTGACGTTGGTACAGATAACATGATGCTCTGCTATATAGACGCAAATACTGATATTGGTATCGTACCGTGGACTGGTAGTGCGTTTGGTACTTTTACTGAACTAACAATTACGGGAAATGACAACCGTGGTTTGCCTGTTGATTGTGAGTTTGAAACTACCCAGGGTACTGATGGTGATGTAGTTATTGCGTACTCTGATACTGTCGCTGGTCGTTACCAGACATACTCGTTTGGAACTGGTACTACATCAGGAGAATTTAGTCTCGATGTCATCAATAACAGTTGGCGTTTCCAAACAGTGCGTGGCGGTGATGGTACTGTCCATATGCTCGCATTTGATGATGGGTCAAACCCTGATCGATACGACACTAGTCGCTGGGATGGTTCGACGTGGACTGCTCGTGAGAATTTCAGCACGAATCCATCAATTGCGGCTTTGCCGTTTGATGGTTCTCTTACCATTGCAGCTCAAACTTATCCAAATTTTACTTCTGGATCAATCCGTTCAACTGCTATTACCTTTAGTGATGGTAATAGTCCGCGTTGGGAGCGTGTTCGCTTTACTGATACAACACCAGGACTCAGTGATGTGCTTTACCGTGTCTATTACGAGTCAACTCCCGATAACTTTGTCTTGGTTCCAGATTCAGCCTTGTCAGGTAATGCCGCAGGCTTTACGAACTCACCAATAGATATTTCTGGTTTGGATAAAAATGTATATAGTGTTCTAAAACTCGATGCTGAACTGCTCTGTGCCAGTGGTAATTGTCCATCTGTCCAGGATTGGTCGGTTGAGTGGTCAGAAGGGCTCACTGTGTCAGGTAGTGCTTTTGAGTACGACCAGTCAACCTACGTCGCTTCGGGAACAATTGCTATCGCCGTAAATGGGGTATTGCAATCTGGGAAAACTGCCGAGATTGGAACTGGTACCACCACACAACAAATGGTTTATAGTGCTGCTGGTACGAGTACCTTTACGGTACCAACTGGCGTAACGAGCCTCACGGTTAAGGCGTGGGGTGCGGGTGGAGGGGCCGGTGGCGGTGGCGCTATGTATGCGGGCGGTATCGGCGGTGGTGCTGGTTTTGCTGGTGCTACTATCACCTCAATTCCGGGAGAAAATCTTACCGTAAAAGTCGGCGGCGGTGGCGCAGGTGGTCAGGTTGGTGTTCCACCTGGCGGCGGCGGAGGTGGTGGTTATACATCTATCATGCGTACCTCGACACCACTCGTAGTGGCTGGCGGCGGCGCTGGTGGTGGTGCTGGTTCTGGTGGTGTGACCTATGTTGGTGTTGGTACTGCTTGTACCGTCAGTGGTGCTACTTGTACGCCAACTATTCCAGCTGGCACCGCTTCTGATGATGTCTATGTGGCTGTACTACATTCACGAACGAATACTGCTCATACCTGTACTGCCAACTGTACTGGTTGGACAGAATTCTCAACTCAAGCTGGATCAGCTGGTGAGGGGAGACTTTCGGTTTGGTACTATCGTCAATCCGGTGCCGCTCCTGGAAATCCAACCTTTGGTGGTCCTGCTACTGAATCATATTCTGGGCGAATTTGGGCGTTTCGTGGGGTTGCCACAACTGGTAATCCTTACGATGTCGTCGGCACAAATACTGCTGTCACGGTTGCGAACACGGTCTTTACTGGTACAGATTTAAATACTACAGTTGCTGATGCGATGGTTGTTCATGTAGGAGGTTCAATGGACAACAACACTTGGGGTCCAGGTGCTGGTTCTTGTTCAATACCAACAGTGGCGGATGCAAACTTCTATGCTGCTAATACCAACGGTACAGACAACTCGGTATTCCTTTGTTATAAGCGTGATCCACTTGCAGCAGCAGGCTCACTTGGAGCTCCAACTATGACGCAAGCAGCCAACGGAGCTGATGTTGGTCGTTACTTTACGATTGCTCTACGTCCACATTCAAATTCTGTCACCAATGCTGGTGACGGCGGCGTAGGCGGTGGGTTACTTGGTGGTGATGGGGTAAGTGTTACTGGCAGTACTGCTGGGGCTGGTGGTACTCAGTCAGCCGGTGGTGCTATTGGTGGGGGGTCCGCTACTGTGGGTAGTGCCTATGCTGGTGGTACCGGTAGTACCGGTACTGGCGGTGGTGCCGGAGGAGCGGGTGGTACCCATGGTGGAGGAGCGGGTGGTACGGGCGCCTCATCAACACTTGCATCTGGTGGTGCTGGCGGTGGTGCTGGATATTACGGAGGTGGTGGAGGAGCCAGTAGTGGTGGTGTATATCAATCAAGTGCCGGCGGCGGTGGTGGTTCATCATATATCACCACTAGCGGTACTTCAGCCACATCAACGGTTAGCGGTTCATCAACCGCCCCGGGTACAGCAGGCAATAACACTGATGGTGATTATAGTGCTGGTGCAGGCGCTGGCGGTACGAGTGCCACTTCCTCAAATGGTACGTCCGGTGGCGATGGTCGGGTGGTTATTACCTGGTCTACCGTGTCTGCACCAGGGACCTGGTCGATTCCAAATGTGTCAGCGGTAGCTGGAGATGTGATTACCGTATTTATGCAAAATGCGAGCGGTACCGATGAAGCAGTTGGTTCGACTGTCTATGATGGTTCGGGCGACATTACTGGTATGCAGCTAAGTAAGCGCCATCTCACTATTGGATCCAACGATAATGCAACCACAACCAATGCCGGTCTTGCTCTTTATGCGAATAGTGCCAACGAAGATATCTTCTTTAGTGCCGGCGGGGGCAATGCCATTACGTTGTGTGCCGAGTCTACTTGTGGTGACGCGCGACTGCGTGTGCTCTCTGGTTCGACGTACGCTCCAGGTGCTGATACAAGTGTTATCAATTTCCAAAATAATGGTACTTTTGCCCCGGCGACAAGCACGTTCCGTGTAAGTCAACTCTGGGATGATCAAGGAACGTTCACTACTGGTCTGTCAACGGTGATATTTACCGCGACAACATCAAGTCATACACCAGTAAATGCTACGAGCTCACTTTTCTTTCACCACATCACTTTTGGTGAGACGAGCGGAGCGGCTACATGGAATCTGACAAAACCACTCGTGGCGTATGGAAATCTCTCAGTAAATTACGGTACGTTGGCACGTGCTACCACCACGTTAAATATTGGCGGCAATCTGACGCTTGGTGCCAACGGTACCTTTAGCGGGCTTGGTACTACCACCTTTGATGGTACAGGCAGTAGTCTTTGGGGAGATGCAACATCTTCTGCCTCAAGCACGAATATTGGAAATGTAGTCATTGATGGTACCGCTAAAACGATTACGCTTTCGGGTAATGTTGGTAGTGAGTCGGTTACTATTGGGGCTGATGATACGCTTAATGCATCTGGTTCTGGCTTTAATATTAATGTGCTCCGCAATTGGACAAATAACAATGCTTTTGTACCGCAGTCGGGAACCGTAACATTTATCGGTACTTCTACAGGTGTTATTGCTCGCGGAGCATCCGCCTTTAATAATCTCTCTTTCACTGGCGTGGGTGGTAACTGGTCATTTAGCACTAGTACACTTGCTCTTAACGGTACTTTGACGATTGCGACTGGAACAGTGACTCTGCCAACTGGTACTACCACTATTGCTGGATCCTTCCTCAATACTGGTGGGCAATTTGCACATAATAACGGTGAGGTACGCATGACGAGTTCTGTAAGTGGTCGGTCAATTACGACCAGTGGCACACCTTTCCTTAATAGCTTCTATGATTTGGTATTCACTGGTGCGGGTGGATGGACCTTCACTGATGCTGCTACCACCTCGCGTGATATGCGTATTACTGCTGGTACCGTGACATTGCCAGCAACAACGCTGACAGTGAGTGGTGATTTTCTCACGAGTGGATCTGGTGCCTTTGCACATAATAACGGTGAGGTGGTGTTCTTGGTTCAAGATGCCGACTCACTGACAACCAATGGTTCATCATTTAATAATGTGCGGATTCGTGGTGCTTCATCAGGTTGGTATGATAACAGTTGGTCGACTCGCAAAAAAATCACTGTTCAAGGAGCACAAGTGATGGGTAGTGTTACAAATTTCCCAATTTACCTCAATCTAGCTGATCTGGGCGATGACTTCTTCACTGGTATTAGTACTGCTGGTGCAGATATCCGTATTACATCAAGTGACGGGGTAACTGAGGTACCACTCGAAATTGTGTCTGTCAGCACCAGTACCAAACAAGGGGAAGTCTACTTTAGAGCACCTAGCTTGGCTACTTCAACCAGTGCTGACTTCTACGTGTACTATGGCAATAGTAGCGCTTCAGCTTATGCCTCAACTTCAACGTATGGTGCTCAAAATGTGTGGTCAAATAGTTATGAAGCGGTGTATCACTTGGGTACTGATCCGGCCAGTACGATGTTAGACAGTACTCGCTTTAGTCGCAGTCTCTCTCAGCAAGGTGGTATGGACGCCACTGATAGCGTGACTGGTGTAATTGGTAATGCGGTTGATTTTGATGGTGTTAATGATTATTTGCGAAATACCACTTTTTCTTGGCCAAATGCCTCTAACACAGTAACAGTCACTGCCTGGAATAATGTCTCTACCGCTGAAACGAAAGCTGCGAACCTCTTTGGCTTTACAGAAAGCGGCGGACAGCGTTTTGCTACGCATGGACCATGGAGTGATGCAACGCTCTATTGGGACTTTGGTGCAGCAGGTGTACCTGGTCGTGTTTCAACCGCATATAGTTCGTATCGTAACAAATGGACACATGTCGGTCTCACTTCGCCAGGTGCTGGTGGGGGCAATATGAGCATTTATTTTGACGGTTCGTTTATAACAAGTAGCTCTGCCAGTGATCCGAGTGCGACACTCACGAGCTTCTCGTTGGGTAGTCTTGGTGCTAGTCAGTACCATGATGGTCGGATTGACGAATTCCGTATCGCGTCAGTTGTGCGTAGTGCTGGTTGGCTTGGTACTGAATACAATAACCAAAGTACTTCATCAACTTTTTACAGTACTAGTACTACCCAAAGTAAGTTCACTCGAACATTTGCTGATACTAATACTGCCATAGTTGGTAACTATATTGCTGAAGCTAGTGGTAATGCGGTTTTCCCAACTGGTGTATTGAGTGTTGGCGGATCGTTTGATAACAATGGTGTATTTAGTGCCAATGGTGGTACCGTGCGATTTAACTCAACTGGAGGTAGTGAGACGATTGCTGTTGGTTCATCGACGTTTGCAACCCTTGAGTTTAATGCAACTAGTGGTGACTTTACCATCACTGAAAGTGCCACTGCTACTGTCGCCATTAGTCTTACTAATGCCAATCAGTTTACCCTCCAGAGCGGTCTTTTCTTGACCGCTTCTGGTACCTTTGCGCAGTCTATGTCTGGGGCATCAACTACCTGGACAGGTTCGACCCTTCGTTTGGTCGGTAGTGATCATAGTATGCACACGAAGACCTTTGGTGGTGATGTATATGACACCCTTCTGGTAGCAGGTGACACGGATGTGAGTATGTGGAATTCATCGGCTACAACCTATACTACTAATGATACGGGCTCGATATATTCACAAGATCATGCTGGTGTAGATGGTGATCTTAGTATTTATGGAAATTATACTCGCAGTACCGGCACCGAGCACTGGGCTTACGCAACAGACTTTGATGGTGTGGCACTTGGCAGTCCGCGTCAAGTAGATGTGCGAGTAGCAAGTGGTTCAAGTATTGGCTTCTCAGCGGCATCACTTAATCTCACTGGTACCAGTTCGGCGACTACGACTGTGACGTCACTTGCTGGCTCGTTCACACTAAATGCTACCAACACCACCGTCACAGCACGTTACTTTAGTGTGGCAAGTACTGGTCCGTCTGGATTTGGACTTTTGGCCTCTACCACACTGACCCAGTTTGATGATGGTTACATCGAAGTGGCGCCTGGTAGGTCTGGACTTACTATCGATGGCACTACAGTCAGTACTAA
>CALMKR010000097.1 GCA_937867625.1 uncultured bacterium
CCTTCGAGTTCCTCCTCAGTGAAGAACTCCACCGGACGGGCCTTCGTCTTGCCCTGATAGGTTTCATGGGCGATGGCGGCACCGCAGGATTCGCCGATCATGTCGGCAGGATCCAGTTCCATGACGCCGGTAGGAACTTCGAAGCCCAGGGCTTCCAGAACGCCACGGAGATTGAACAGAGCCTGTGGCTGCAGGGAGCAGTTGTGGTAGACCTTCTTGCCTTCAAATTCGCCGTCCTTGATTTTGAACGTGATGGCCAGATAGTCAGCGCCTGAGTTTTCGCTTTCCTTCTTTTCGACATCGTCCACGATCAGGGCGTAATCACCCTCTTCGACAGTGGCTTGGGTTTCGGTGTCGCTGAAGTCAACAGCGATTGTAGATTTCTTGGATGCACGTGGTGCGCGGGCTTTGGTTGCCATTTTCATTTCCTCTTCAGTTTACTCGTTACAGGAACCAGCTTGGGAGCCGGCGGTTCGATTTCCCCTTTCATCAAGGAGACCATCATATTATAGCCTGGATTCTCCAAGATATCTGGGGTGTAGCTGCCTTTTGGCTGACGAATCTTGGTTGCGTAGTACGCATGGGGTCCGACCCGCATGCAGTAGACCACATCACGTTTGATCTTCCCGCCATCTTGCTTTTCATGGGTCTCCTTCACGAAGGTATTCCCAATGATCTTGACCGCGGCCGTGAGGACGCTGGCCACAGAGGGCATCATGCGGGGTCCGACTGACGGGAGCAGCTCCCCGTCGTCACCCTCTTCGCCCTCGTTGGTCCGGTCGTGGGCCAAGAAGACGACATTGATGTCATCGTCAACCAGGTCCCGGTAGTTGATAATCCAAGTCTTCAGGCGTCCCGCCGCGACCCCGAAGTCCCGCTTGGATACAGGGGAGCTCTCGTCCTTCCCGTTCTCAGCCAGTGCCGCGATAAGGGCGAAGTCCTGAAGCTGTGAGACAGCATCAATGACCACAGTCTTGTACTTGCTCTCCGGTGACTTGAGGTACCAGTAGACTTGCTCGAACTGGTCCCAGTCTTCGATGGACAGGGTGTCCACATCCTTCATGTCCGAGATTGAGTCCGTGCCTTTCTCACGGATGTCCAGGTGCAGCAGGGGCTTGGGGAAGGTAGCCGCTACTGTGGTCTTCCCGGTTCCGGCCTTCCCGTAGAACAGAGCGGCCAGGACCAGGCCTAGGCTGCTCACGGGTTTGATTCGATCAGTCACCCCCTTGAACTTCGAATTATTCTTCGGCGCTGGTGTTGCGCTCGATGACAGTTTCTTCCTTAACATCAACTTTCTCCTTGGTGGTGTATTCGTTCGCTCTAATGAAGTCGCTGTCAAGCCCGCGAAGTTCTGCTTGACAGATGTTGTAATAGGAACACCAACTACAATCTTTTGTGGTGTTTCTTACCATTGAAGTGGGTCCATACGTATGGATTTCCTTAATACTGGAGAGCAAGTCTCTTACCACCGTTCCAACCATTTCGGAATTGGGTTTAGGAAGATAGATGCGTCGAAAGAACTTAGACTCTCGGCCCTTTAGTGTCTGGGCGAACTCCTCATATTCGGGTCTGGCTTCAGGGCCTAGTAAACGGTCCACCGCGGTCATATAGACATCGTAGGTGGAATCGATGGACTTGGCCTTAGATAATTGACCGGACTTGAGTACTTCGGGAACTGTGGGTGATTTCTTTTTTACGTAGTTCCAGATTACCCCATCCGGAACGGGGTAGCCAAGCTGAGGAACTAGCCAACAGTATGTGACGAGCTGATAATCGGCGAACCGTTGAGCCTCCTCAGGGATGGACTTGCAGGACTTCGTGTCCATAATCCAATTCCTACCTTCTTGGTCCTGGGGGAACGCATCCACGTAGCCCACGAATCGCGTATGGTTGTCAAGATCCACAAATATGGGTATTTCACTGCGAACTCCCCTTCTCCTTATGGGGTAGGTCAATCCATCATTCTCATAGTACTTGAAATACGCGGACATGATTCCCTCCAATTCGGTAGGCAAGTCCCCCAGTTCCGCCTTCTCTTCAAGGAAGAGTTTATTGAAGTCTTTCCTAAACTGATCCAGTGGAATCTGGGGGTTTCGGTGTTCCGTGTATTCCTCAATCACAGAGTGTATGGCCGATCCAATTAATAATGGCAAGCCCTTCTTTACCTTCTCCAGCCCTTGATAATATTTGTAGTGGTGTGCCATGGGGCATTTTCTCCAGAGCTTTATACGAGAAAAGCTATATTTCTGGACGGGATCAAACTCTAGTTTAATTTTCATGGTTACTCCAAAGGTGTTTCCAAACCTTGCGGTTTTTAATGTTTGATATTACTGACAAGGATACCCCATAACTCTGAGACAACTCAACCCTACCCCTGGGGTCATGGTATATGCTCCTTACTAGGTCCTCGTTTAATTTGGCCATCCCGTTCCGGGACCCCCTACTATGACGTCCTTTCTTTACCATGTCTTTCATGTTGTCATTCTGTGTTCCCAGGAATAAATGCAGTGGGTTAACGCACCTCGGGTTATCACACGTATGCAACACCTGTAGTCCTTTTGGTATCTCCCCGAAGCTGAATATCCAAGATAGCTTGTGAGCCAATCTCGTATTCAATACCGGGTCATTCCTGTTGGGCCTGAATTGTCCGTAGTCCTTACCCATCAGGCCCGCCCTCCACTTCCAACACTCCTTATCATGAGTAACTTCTACCTTAGACCAGAATCTTTTTTCTACATTTAACATGGGATTATTATATGGCAGAATTGCACAAGAGCTTTCATCCTTTGTACGGTTTTCCCATTCCCCAGGGACCTATCTCGAAGTCCGCCACGATGGGTACGGTCATCTTAATGCCAAAATCCACCAACAGCTTGGGTGATTCCATGATTTTCTTTATCTGAGGAACCGCCTCCTCAAGAATCTCGTTTCTGATCCAGAGTAAAATGGAATCGTGGACCTCCCCTTTGATCCGAACCTGGTCCCAGTCGAAGGTGTCGTGAATCTCCAGCATGGACATGACCTTCAGGTCACCGGACCCGAAGCCCTGGACGGGGCTATTGATGCCCTGGCGTTCCGCTTCTGCCCGAACGCCCTGCTCGCTGCTTTCGATCCCCGGAAGGTGCCGAATACGACCCGACAGGGAGACCACCTGACCGAAGGCCCGAACGCAGCGACGTTGCCGCTCGTGCCACTTGGGTAGGGCAGCGTAGGTCTCGAAGTACCGAACCCGGAAGGCCTTGGCCTGTGCGTCGGTCATATCCACACCGTAGTTGTCCCGTGCGTAGATGACCAGCTTAGGCCAACCCATTCCGTA
>CALMKR010000098.1 GCA_937867625.1 uncultured bacterium
CAGAAAAAGATTACTTCCTCGAAAGTGGGACAATCCCTCGGGTGTACGATGACGCTTATTTGAGTTTCATCTGCCTGCCACAGGGGACGTTGGCAGCAACAGCATTATTAGGAGACATCAAGACGGTATTTACTTAACAACATTTATATGGCATTTACTTCACAGAACCAAATTATCCAAGCACTTACCAACGGTCAGACTTTTCGAGCCGACTGGTCAAAGAACATGAACCCCACGGCAGCGGCGGTGGCTAACGAATGGCACACACTATTCCGAGGTAACGGCAATCCAGGGCCTGACGCTATCTTTGATGCGGGAGCAAACCTTACGTTCCAGGCGGTAAAAGACACAACAACTAACGCGGCCTCTATCCAACACGGAGGAAACGTACAAGGAACTTACGGTGGCAAACAACTCCTTTCAGGTAGTGCTGTTTCTGCTGCCGCTACTGCGCAACCTACTGTCGTTACCCTCATTGACGTTGTGGGCTTCTACCGTGTCACGTCTGTCACCACGACAACAGCCCAAGCGACCACAAATACACTAGGCCAATCTGACACGTTCACAGCTGATGCAGGAACTGATGTGTGTACCTGGACATCAACCACTAACATTCCGTCAAATATTCTAACTGGTACTCGTGTTCGACTTACAACCACCACAACCCTCCCAGGTGGTCTTGCCACAGCTACTGATTACTATGTAATTAAGGTGTCTGACACAACTTTTAGTCTTGCTACCTCATACGCCAACGCTGTAGCTGGAACTGCAATCAACATCACAGACGCTGGTACAGGAACCCACACAGTGACTTGGTTGCTTCCACGTTATACAAACGGGGCTGGACTCAACGCCATGTTCTTCAACCCAGCAGCAACAGCTCTTGGTGCGGCTACCCCTAACCTTTCTCTCGGGTACACCAACAGTTCACAGGTGGCTTCACGAGCAACCCCAACCGTTCTACCCGTAGGCAAGACCGCCGCTTCTAACTCTCACATCCTTTATACAGGTGCGACAGGTGCTGGTAAGTACAACTACGCAGTCCCTCGACAATCAGGTGACTCAGGTATTGCAGAAATTAACACCATCCAAAACTCTACCTCATACGTCTCTGGTACTTACACCGTAGCTCTCTACAAAGAACTCGCACGTTTCCCTGTAACTACCCTTGGTGTAGCGGCAGAACGTGACTTCCTTAATCAGCTTCCGTCACTACCACGTGTGTACGATGGTGCCGCTCTCTACTTCGTGATTGGTAGTGGAGCCGCAACTCCAGCTAACTCAGCTTTCAGTGGACACCTAGATTTTATCTTTAATTAACACATGGCTCTATTAGGCAACTACAGCATAATACTTAAAAACCCAGCGACCTTTATTGGTGGTACGCAGGTTAGTAATGTCCGCAGTGCCTTTAGTGCGTCTGGGCAAGACAAACAACGCTTCTACCCAGAAACAGTAGACGGCTTACCGCTTACTACAGCTCTCCCCGAAGGCTACCTGGCTCCTAACGCCTGGCTATTGCCGTATGAGATAGGTTCAATGACCTCTAGCAATCTAAATGGTAACGCTGTTCTTACAGGTGTGGGAGTGTCTGGTCTGTCAGCAGTCGTATCAATGGATGGTGTGGCGGCACTTTCTGCCACGGGGGGACTCCTTGCAGGTCTGGTGGTAGAAATGCAAGGCTCAGGCGACCTCACCGCTATTGGTGGAGGTCTTCTTGAAGCTATTGTCGCCATGTCTGGTACAGGGGCTCTGACGGCCGCTATAGGGGCTACAGCGGGGCTTACAGTGACAATGGCTGGTGTCGGCTCAATGACTATTAACCCTAGCGGTACAGGTGAAATGGTGCTCGAAATCTATGTCAATGAATCACAGGCTACAGTAGACCAAATTGTCGCCGCTGTATGGTCTGCTCTCGCTGCTGAATACAACGTATCAGGCACTATGGGCGAAAAGCTAAACGGGGCTGGCTCTGCTGGCGACCCGTGGACTACTGACTTGACTTCATACAACACAGACGACACCGCAGGAAAGATAATTAAACAAATCAAAAAGGCAGCTAAGGACGCCGTTTCTCTCAGTGCCTAGT
>CALMKR010000099.1 GCA_937867625.1 uncultured bacterium
TGAGTTGCTCTTCAAGGTGTAATTTTTCCGTTTCGTACATACATATATAGTATACCACTCGCTGTTAAAACAGATTATAGTTCTCGGTGAGATTAAGAAATGCGGTGCTGTCTGTAGTAATAAGGATTGTTGATTGGTTGATGATACCGTAGGTAATTCGTTCAGCCCCAATATCGTCTTTGAGTACCCGCACATCAGTACTAGCAACTTGAGCATCAGTAAAACCTGATTGAGTTGTACGTGGGATTGATATACCAAACCAAGGACTGAGGTCTTGACTCATAGTAGATTCCCACTCGAACATACTACCGCGAGCCGCTGTGGTGTCACTGACCGTCAGAATAATAACAGGTGCTTCTCGGTACATACCAACTCGAACATTTGTTACACTCCCAATAAAAGCGGGTGCAAATTGGCGGTTCAAAAAACCTAACAATTCACGACTACCGAGCGGTAAGGTAGTATCGTGTGCTAGAGGGGTGACGAGCTGGACACCCTCCCCTTGGTTCGCGGTTGCTCTGATGGCATTAAACAATGATGTTTTGTTTGGTGCATCTAACTGTACGGTTACTACTCCCCCTACAGTTGTGTCGGGAAGTGTTTCTATATTGTCATTTGTGTTGGTGGGCAGTGTTGTGTCCCCTGCGATTGTACTGGTGCTACTACTTGTTCCAGCCATCATGAAGTAGGTAATTGTACCGAGAACAAATGAACCACCCAGCATATACGGAACCAGTCCCGAAAACCAATTTTGTTTTTTTGTTTCGGTGGCAGCTCCCCGATTTTCCTTTCTAGTGGCGATCGACGCTTTTACATAGTCAGGTTTGTTCTGGATGGTTGGTGCCGGAATTTCGCTCAACGCTGCAAACGCATTGAGGGTTGGCTGGTTGTTAGTAACTGGTGCGATTGGTGTGACTGGAGTAATTTTTTCAAATTGACGAGGTGTTGGTTGTGGGGTGATGCGTATTGGTTCAACTGGGGTGCTACTTTCAACCTCTGCTATTTCGGGCGCAGTGAACGTCATCACTTCAGGTTCTACGAGTTCAGCTGCCAGGTCTGGCATAACTGGTTCGATACGTGGTTGACGGTATACAACGTCGGTTACGGTAACCTGGTCTCTCGTGTCATTTGAAACAGGATGGCTAGTTTCAGTTAGTGACACAACTTCAGCGGCGGCCGTTTGAACAATAACTGGTTCTGGACTGACATCGGCCACTACCGGTGCTTCCGCGTCGGTCTCCCATCCATCAATGGTGTTTATCTCGGGGGCAGTCGCTATTACTTTCGAAGTCGTGGCGAGTGGCGTGACGACAGGGATAGGGGCCACTTCTGGTTTTGCTTTCACACGCTCAACAACCGCATGATAGTCATTAGCAGCATGCCGTCCCGTGTGCGTTGTCGCTGTAGTAACGACACCCTTTCGGCGTTCAGCGGCGGGTACGCTGTAGAGGTTATTCTTTTTAGTCTTTTTGACTGACTGCACGGTATCGTTCCACCAGTCACCAATGGCTGAACTCATTTCCGCGGTTAAGCTAAAGCGCTTCCCTCGCTGATCGGTGATGATAGTGGCGGGTAAATCATTGGCGGATGGTTTCAGTGTGGCGGACGTAGCGGTGATGATTTTTTTTGGACCAGCATTGGCCGCTTCAGTAACCAAGACTTGATTAGCGGCGGGTGCTGCTGTAGGTAACTTTTGCGCTTGAGGTTCCGGTTGTTTTGCAACAATACCTCGCTCACTACGAGCGAGATTGAGGTCGTCAGCAAACGTATGGACTTTCTTAAGAACAGGAGCGGACATTATGACTATAGTATCTCATACAAGTGAGCAATCTCGACAGACTTTTTCACGGGTATAACAAATGCCCACATTTTTGTTGTGGGCATTTGTAGTATGAGTGTTTTAGTTTTTTGCGGTAATTCCCTTCCGGGCTGCAAACTCAGGATCAACTTGTTTTATGGATAACCCAATCTTACCATCTTCAACTTTACTCACTATGACTGACACCGTCTCACCTTCGGCGAGAACCCCCGCCATATCGTCGAGTCGAAATGGTGCAATTTCAGAGATATGAATTAATCCTTCGTGGAAGTCGTCGAGTTTTGCAAAGGCGCCAAAGGTGGCGATTTTGGTGATGGTCACCGTGGCGGCCTCGCCAGCCTGATAGGTACGGGTGAGGTTTCTGATTGTAGCGGCAGCGACACTTGCCGTTCCATCTTTACCAG
>CALMKR010000100.1 GCA_937867625.1 uncultured bacterium
ACAATCCAAAGAAGAACTGCCAGATAGTAGAAGAAATCGAGGTTGAGTCAACATTATTTATGCCGATGCGTCAAACGGAGTATAAACCGAAGCTTGCTTATAGCCAGTCAATGAACCAGCAACAAACTGTTCAGCAAGTAGCTTGTCAGTATTGTCTTTAGTGTCAAAGAACGGATACATTTCTGGAGTGTTCTCACCATAGAGTTGGTATGCACCATCTGCTATAGCAACAAGTTGACCGCTAGCTTCAAGTTCAGGAACTTCAATAATATTATCTACACGCAAGATAGCTTCTAGGTCTGTACCACTAGGGAACAAATAGCCGCCATTCTCGTTAGTTGTCAATAGGAAGTTTGTAACCCATGAGTCGCCTGTTGAACTGTAAGGAACAAACAGTGTAATACCACTAGAGATACGACCAGACGATGTTATGTTACCGCTAGCTGTACGAGCTATCGCACCAATAGTACGAACCGCAGCAGCATAAGCACTTTCGCCTGATGTACCATCAACTTCTGACGCTACAATAGATCCGAAACCTGTACCTGCTTCTGCATCAGGGATAATACCGAACAGACCGCGAGTACCGCCACCGCCAGTACCACCAACAGATCCTTCTTGAGTACCACCGAGTAGAGCCGCAACAAGAATTTGGTTAGCTATACGAGACGCTAGTTCTTCAGAACGGAATTTTACTAGGTTACCTGATTCGTCATCAAAAAGATCTTGACGGTCAATAACGAGCTTCTTATATAACGCTACAGCTTTAAGATCACGGCGAGTCAAGTTGACTGTTTGTTCGACTTTAGTTTCACCTTTGAGATGTCCTTTAGCAGTAGGATTAGCAGATAATCCTGCAGCATATACTGAACCTGCACGAGCATTCATAAACCTAGCCCATGAATTATTTTCGTTATCTAACCACGCTTTGAAAAACGTAGAAGCAATACTGTCAGGTAGGATAGCTGCGCCCGTAATAGCGTTTTTAGTTTTGTAAGCATTCATAGCGTTACGAACACCAGCTTTATCTGTACCATCTTTAGCAGCAACACGAATAGCATTATAGAACGCTTCGTCTGCTGTAGTGCTAGACATATCGTTTTTTACTACGTTAAGGTTTTGTTTTGGTGTAGCGTTAACTACTTGTTTTGGTGTTGTACTAATTTTGTT
>CALMKR010000101.1 GCA_937867625.1 uncultured bacterium
TCTCCTGAGTTAAGAGGTTCAGTGTAGGCAGGATTGCCTTAACTACCTGCTCTTGGGAACAAGTAGTGATCGGTCCCTACGGCTTCGTCCTCAGGTCGAAGATGGCGGCGAAGATGACCTGGAATGCATTCTCGACGGACAGGCCGCTATCCTGGAGGTGCTCCAGCCCCTCCACGGTAAGGTTGTGGATGATCTGCTTAGCTTCCGGAGTGGCCCTCTCCGTCAGGAAGTTGTAGAGTTCCTCTGGCATACCGAACTCCAGATAGACGTCGAGGATGTTTTCTTCGGTAATGACTACGGTCTGGGTCATGTTTCTCTCCTGAGTTAATGGGTTCAGCGTAGGCAGGATTGCCTTAGCTACCTGCTCTTGGGAACAAGTAGTGATCGGTCCCTACTGGGGCCGGACTTCCACCGGAATCCTGTAGCCGCTGATAACCAACTTGCCGTCTTTGATCTCCACGTTCTTGTAGTAGTCGCTGGCCTTGTTGAACCACTCCGTGCCTAGCTTATTCTCGTACCTCACCGACAATGGTTGAATTTTCAGCCGGTAATGGGTACCCTTGAAGGTCAGCTGGAAGTGACCATAGCGATCTTCCTTCCAGATTGGGGATTGACGCAGAGCAGCAACGAGTTCGGTCTTGGTCATCTTGATCTCCTGAGTTGAGGGGTTTTGTACTTCGAGCTTCTAGTCTACTCCGGTTTTTGAAAGACCGCTAGTGGGTAATGGTGTAGAAGGGAGGGTTTTTGGCTATAGTATACGGACGCGCGCGAGCAGGTTATACACACTAAACCTCTTGACCTTTTGACTCGCCCACACTATGATAGTCTAGTCGTTCCCATAGACTACATCAACTACTTGGAGGTTATCTTGAAAAGTTACGCAGGCAGGACCGTCATTTTCGGCGGTGGGTTGGAAAAGGAACGCATCCTGAGCGAGTACAAGCGCATCAAAAACGGCACCGAGGTGAATGTCAAGGTGAACGACGTGGACACGGTCGCAATCGTGGACCGGGCGAGCAAGTACACCTACCTGAACATCGACGGCGTTGACCTGTCCTTCACCGGCGCGGCGGTAGAGGGGGCAGAGTACTCCACCGCTCCTTGGACGTCCAAGGTTGCTCCCAAGAAGGTCAAGGTTGAGAAGGTTGAGAAGGTTGAGAAGGTCGAGGACGAGGCCGCCGCCGCCGCTGAGGCGGTCGAGGATCAGGCGGCGGACGAGGCCGCCACCTGATCCTCTAAACTGCCCCTGGTTTCTCCTGAGCAGGGGAAAGTTTAAGCCTCACCTCCGGGTGGGGCTTTTTTACGCATAAAAATCCCTACTTGTACATATCTTTCGAGCGTAGAATAGAAGGTTCTCAGCCCCTAAGCCCCTGATTCTGTTGTACTTTCCTTTAGTCAGGAGGTGTTATGTCTACAGTATCGCAAATTCCCACTCCGATCAACTTCTTCCAGACTTGGACAGCCTCACAAGGCCTGACCGCTGAAGATGTAGCTCTGATGAGGCTCAAGTTGGTCTCTGCTACCGACGCCTCAGCCTTCCTTGGCTTCTTCCCATCGTTCGACGTTTGTATCATCCCCTACCCTGGCGAATCCTTCGTCAGGGCAAGACCCATGACTACGGTACGTAGCGGGCAAGCAAAGTACCTCAGCCCCAAAGGTAGTGGTGGGAGTCCCCCATACCTACCTGCCTTGTTTGATTGGAACGACCTTCGGGTGGATGTATCAAAGCCTCTGGTCATCACCGAGGGAGAGATCAAGTCATACTGGGGCTGTAAGACCGGCATTCCCACTATCGGCATCGGCGGCGTTGGTATGCAGGCGACGCTGTTTGACGGCCGCATAGAGTGGTCAAAGCGTGACGTATACCTCTGCTTCGACCATGACGGATTGGGGAGCAGGGAGTTCAAGCCCGGAGTGGCTCACGCCCTAGGTAAGCTGAGCAGCCGCTTGATCTCGTGCGGGGCGAAGGTCAAGGTGCTCTACCTGAGCGACGTGGTCAAGGATCAGAAGCTGAAGTGGGGCCTGGACGACTACCTGCGCGCTGGGGGTACATGGCCAGAGCTGTTGGCTACCGCCAGCGCTCCCCAGGCTTGGTGCTCTATGCTTGCCGGTCTGTTGGAAACGTGCGTGTACGTAGTGGGTACAAACCAGACGCATATCTACAACCTGGACAACGGTAGTCGCAAGTCGCCCAAGGATTTCCACGACGCCCACATCAGCCTGCGTAAGCTCGGGGTGGACGACAAGGGAAAGGTGGTGCATGAGCAGGTTAGCCATCAGTGGGTCAGAAGTCCTGACCGCCTCACCGCGGTGGGGTATTGTCTGGACCCTCTGAGGCCTCACGGATTCTCTGACGGTTGGGTCAATCTTTGGAAGGGATACCCAACATTCGAGGGTGGGGCGGATGTAGAGGTGTTGAGGATGTGGCAGCAGTTCATGGAGGGACTGTTTGGGGAGCATTGGAAATGGGTAGGTCTATGGGTGGGGCACTTGCTTAATCGACCTCAGGAGCGGTGTAATCAGGCCGTTATGCTGGTTACCTCAGTCCAGGGCATAGGAAAGTCCCTGTTTGGGGACATTGTTCGCGACCTTTGCGGCCCTCACGGACTGGAAAGCACCAGTACTCGCATGTTCTCTCAGTTCAACTCACTGGAAGAGGGCAAGACTTTCGTGGTCGTGAATGAGCTCGACGTCAAGTTCAACGCCAAGGAGGGTCAGCTGAACGACCTTTTGTCGTCCGAAACAGTGTCTATTGAACAGAAAGGGAAGGATGTAATCTCACTTCCCAACCTTCGTAGGTGGTTTTTTACAGCAAACGCATCGGCTCCCTGCCGTCTGAGCGCAGGTCAGAGACGGGTATTAGTGATCAACCCTCCCAGAGTGGTGGCGGATACTCGGGGTGAATGGGGAGACTGGGTGAGAAGCTCAGTGAAGCTGATACGTCGTAGTGTTGGGCGACTTGCTTCAGTACGGTGGTGGTTTGACGACTTATGGGCCAGAGAGGGACAGGGGTGGGACTCCTGCGCACCCGTCCCGATTACTCAGGCGGCTCTGGACGCAGCTGAGGCGAGCAAGACCGACTCACAGATCATAGCGGAGCATATGTACGAGTTTATGGTCTCGGCAGAAGGGTGCGGAGCAACTCACCCTGACCTTCGTAAGCAGAATACCAAAGTGTGGGGAGAAGTTACAATGCTCGTTCGCTCACATGGGGGAAGGTGTTTGCGGAAAAGCATCAAGGAAGATGGGAAAGTCAGGGAGTACATTGTATACGACTTATGGGGGAAGTACGTTGGGGATGCGAAGGCAAATGGGGGTCATTACACAACCATGAGCAGCGAACAGGTGAAGGCGTCGGCCTTGGGGATGGCTCGAGAGTACGTGGGAATTACAGGATTATTGGGTCAGAAACGGTGAAGGTAAGTAGGCAGGTAAGTAGATGGGAAGACATTCCTACTTACCTGCGAAGTTCTGGCGCCGCCATAATTATAGTCCTGTAGGTAAGTAGGTAAGTAGGGGTAAGTAGTGAATATAAAAATATCGTATCGGATCATGGTCCACTGAAATCTAAACTAATTTTGGACCACTACTTACCTACTTACCTACTTACCCGATTTTTGGCAGGATTTTATGCTCCTCCAGTAGCAGAAATGGCTGCCGTACAGGTGCTCCATGATGGGTGAGTGTGGGAATTGTAGACAATAAAAAAGCCCCCAGCTGGGGGCTGGGGGCTACTTGGTGGGTGCCCTTCTGGGCGGCTTGGGCTTGTCCTGCTTGGGTTCGATCTTGGGGAGGTACTCGGCGATGGTTGGGGCTTGTCCCAACCCACGCTTGGTATCCTGCTCTTGGATGAATCGGGCGGCTTTCTCCATGGGGTCTTCTTCCTGGGTAAGCTGCGATTCCAAGAAATTGGGGTAGGCTTCCCGAGTGGCGATGGCCTCTTCCAGGACGTTGGTAAGTATGCCGTCTGGAGTAGTATCGACCTTGGGAGCTGCCTTGGTCTTGGGGACCGTACCCTCGGAAAAGCTCACCACCGTGCCGCTGGGAAACTCGATGTGTCTGGGGAACGAGTACGAAACGTCGCCATACATGACGTAGGTATATGCGCCCGACGGTGTCCGAGTGACCCTGGAGAGAAGTTGGGCTCCATCTTCTTCCACGAGGTGGTAGCCATCGGTTTGGACGCCACGCTTCGGGAACGGGAACTTATCCAGCTTGTACTCGGTGTTGTTGACTATGGCTTTCATGATAATCTCCTGAGTTAGATGGGTGACCCACGCTCCATCCCTGGAACGTGAGGTGTTGCGCGACGGTACTAAAGAGGGTGGACCACTGGGCTCCAGAGAACCCCCACCAGGCCGAACCTCCAACCTAGCACCGAGTCTATACCTTCCTGCGAAAAAGTCTAATTGAAAGATTCTATGGGCTGGTTAGCGTAGTTTATGTAGTTCCATTCTCCCTTTCGGCTCGGTATCGGCGAGCCTTCGCCGATACCCCTAGAAACGATTTCTAGGGGCCTAGAAGGCGCTATCGCCCCCTACCCTACCCTACCCTACCCCCGACGC
>CALMKR010000102.1 GCA_937867625.1 uncultured bacterium
GCGTTGTATCTTCCTATCGTCTCTATACCAAACACATCATCAATCAGATGAGTAATTATTTCAAAGTGTGAGACCGCAATCACGCGAGCCCCATCTGCTTCCTGGTGGCTGTCTAATCAGCGGAGCAGGTACTCAAAGGAGCGATACAGTCTCTCCTTTTTACTCGAGTTTGGTTCAATAAAGCTTGGATCATTTTCGTACACAGGGTCTGTGTACTGATCACGAGCAATTCCTTCTTTTCCTTGCCCGTCTCCCAATTCTTTGATGCGCTCCTTGAACCGTCCCATATCGCGTATTTCTCCCATGCGGAGCGCTTTAATGCTGCGCCGTGGAGTAGCTTCAAGGCCTGCACCTTCCGCAACGAGCGCTAGTGTCCCCCGTGTCCGTCGGCTTGGTGAACTCAGCAGATATAGTTCGTCTTCAGGGTCGATTATTTCAGCAATACTTTTGCCTGTCTCCCGCGCACCGGCTGCTCCATTATCCGTTAAATCGTGACCTTCATTTTTGTAAAATGGCTCTTCATGCCGCATGAGTGTGACCCGGAGAAAAGGTTTTTTGATTTGTTCGGGTTGTTTATGTCCTTCCATAGATGATCATGCACTTATAACGCTGAAAATATATAGTATAATCATAACATGAGAATAACTATTATGGGTGGCTGCGGGAGCGGTAAAACAGTGTTATCTAAAAAAATTATTGAGAAATTTGCTGTGCCCTACCTCGATTTAGATAGATTGTGGTTTGAATCAGGTGGAGCATCCATCAATCCAAACAATCCGAGCGAAAAGGAACGAGTCAGCCAAATCAGACTAGACAAAGTAAAGGCTTTCATTACACAAGATAGTTGGATTTCTGATGGCGATTTTAGTGTGGCACAAGTTGAAACGGCAAAAAGTGCAGACACGATAGTCTTTATCGATATACCACTGACCATTCGCATATGGAATCATCTCTATCGTACAGTACTACGAAAGGATAGACATCCGGAAGTCTCATTTTGGGGTGATTTGTTATTCGTTCATACGATGATAAAACGAACGAAAAAGCTGAGACCAAAAATTGATGCACTACTAGCGGAACATAAAGCTAAAGCGGTTGTTCTAAAAAATCGCAAGCAAATCGAGTCCTTCTTCCTTTCGTTGTCTTAACACTAGGTGTAGCCTTTAACAAAACCCCAGCACGTATGCTGGGGTTTTGTCTTCCCTCTCTTCCCTATTTCTTCTTGGCTACTTTCTTCACGGCTGCCTTCTTGGCTGGAGCTTTCTTTGCAGCGACCTTCTTTATCGCTACCTTGGCTACGGCTTTCTTGGCCGCAACTTTCTTCGGCTTCACCTCCTCTGCCAATTCCGGAATA
>CALMKR010000103.1 GCA_937867625.1 uncultured bacterium
AAACGACATGAGCCTCAGTAAAGCGGTGAAGATTGGCCTCTTCCAGTGTCTCGCTTTTGTGCCTGGCTTCTCGCGCTCAGGAGCCACCATTGCTGGCGGTATGCTCATGGGACTATCACGGAGTGAAGCTGCACGCTTCGGCTTTCTCCTTGCAGTACCGCTCCTCATGGGGGCTGGTGGGAAGAAGCTCCTTGAGCTTATCTCAACCGGCGGCGACTTTGCTTGGGGAACTATCTTTGCGGGTGCTATTGCCGCTTTTTTAGTAGGACTCGCGGCCATTCATTTTATGCTCTCCTTTGTACGGAAGTATTCGCTTTGGCCGTTTGTGTGGTATCGCCTGTTTCTTGCACTGCTTGTCATTTACATCTTCGCCCTTAGCTAAAACGCACCACAGCGAGCATAGACTTTGTTGCACTACAATCGGTAGCATTCACCGTACAGAAAGTACGGCTCACACCACCTCATTTGTGCGCCTCGTCTCTGCAGCACTGTGCTGTGTTTTAGTTCTGCTATTTGGACTTTGTTGTAATGATTGAAAGCAAAACCGCTCACGGTTTCGTAGCGGTTAAAAGAGAAATGAGTGGGTCATGGCGCCGTCTTCTTTGATCATCCAAGTGGAGATATCAAGCGGGATTTCACGTTTGCGACTACCGTCCTTGAATTTCACATGACCGTGGGCGAGGGCATAGTCAAAGACCTTCTTGGTGACTTTTACGTCTTGTTCGCAGTACTTTTTGATTTCATCAATTTTGCCTTCTTTCCACCAACGAACGGCCTGGAGACCATGAGCAGATTTCTTGGCACCAACGGTGGCTTCGGCGACACTATCAAGCCGGAGGCGGCGACCAAGTGACTGCCGAATACTCTCAAGGAGGTCAATACTTTTGATATGTGAGAGGTCACCCGGATAGTACTTATTGAGGAGTGGAATATCAAAGTGGTTACTATTGTAGCCAACGAGCGCATCAGCCTGCTCAACAATTGGCCAAGCTTGATCGAGTTCATTAATGGTAAAGGTAGAGTACTTGTCAGTTCCGCTGTCGTAGAAAGTCGCAACGGAGATATCAAGTGCAGTTGGGTCGTTTGATCCAACCTCTTCAAAAATATTCTGCGTTTCTAGGTCAAAGATAACGTACCGCATAGATAGATAGAGCGACAGTATATCATAAATGGACGCTCTCGTGAGAGCGTCCATTTATGATTATTCAGCTTCGGTGATGTGCGTGATAAGTTCGTCGAGGGTCCCTTTAATTTCACTTTCTTCGATGAGGTTTTTGAGGGTGTAGGTGCCTGAAGTGAGTTCGTCTTCACCGACGACGATGATGTATTCGACGAGGCGTTCGGCAGCGTCACTAATCTTTTTGCCCAGCTTGCGAGTACCAATGTCGGTCGCGACAGAGATTTCTTTGCGGCGGATGGCCATGGCGATTTTTTGTGCGGCGAGATTCTGGTCGGTTTCCATCGGAATCACCATTACGGTTGGGGCGGTGATACTTGAGGTCAAAAGGTCGTGGGTCTCGAGGAAGTCGCGCATTGTGACGTCGCCCATTCCAAAGCCAATGCCAGAAATTGGGTCGGCACTAAACATACCAGTGAGGTTGTCGTAACGACCGCCACCAAGCATTGAGCGGTTGTTTTCTCCTGAGACATCGAAGATTTCGAAGATAGTGCCGGTGTAGTAATTAAAGCCGCGGGCAATCGAGCGGTCGATTTTTACGTTCTCGATACCAAGTTCTCGAAGTCCGTCGACAACTTTGTTCGAGTCGGTCGAGTCCCCACCAGAGACGAGGGTATAGACCGCCTCGACGATGGCATTATCACCGACAATTTCTCTCAATGCAGTTTTGTATTCGTCAGCACTGATTTTGTGGAAGCGGTCATTAAGACGGGTAATGGCGTCTTGAGTCTCAGTAGCAATAACACCAAGCGCTGCGTATTTAGTCCGCATTTCAGCTCGGTCATTAATATGGATGGCAAAGAGATTGGCTTCGGCACCAAAGTTCAGAATGATTTGGTAGGCAAGGGCAATAATCTCGACGTCGGCGGTGTAATCGTCCGCTCCAAAGATATCGCAGTTTAGCTGCCAGTGTTCACGCAGGCGGCCACGCTGCGGGCGCTCATAACGGAAGAGGTTTGGGATACTGTACCAGCGGACGGGGAGGGAGAGTTCACGGCGGCGACCGGCCACCATTCGAGCGACAGTTGGGGTCATCTCTGGACGAAGCGTCACTTCACGCTCGCCACGGTCGATGAAGGTATAGGTCTGCTCGTTGACCATTTCTTCGTTTTCGGCCCCTTTACTCTTGTAGAGGATGGCTGGCTCGAGGACTGAAGCATCGTAGCGCTCAAAACCAAAGCTTTCGGCGGTAGCGGCCCAAACGTCAAAAATGTAGCGTTGCACCGCCATGTCTTCTGGATAAAAATCCCGGACGCCTTTGTAGGGGTCGGTGGAGAGGTAGTTGTCTGCCATGTCCTTGATTCTAGGGGAAAAATGTGGCGCTGGCAAGTTCAGCCCGTTAGAAGTAATAAAAAAGCTTTATGCGCTACTGAACCCTGCCTCGGTAACAATTGTAGGGATACTTCTAACGGGCTAAATTAATCGACCAAAATGGGGGCGTCGCCCAGTGAAGCCATTCTCGCATCCATTGCCGTCTGAATCAGCGATTGCAGTCCACGAGGGTCAGGCAAAGCTGGTGAGGTGAAGTTGCTCTCAGCGGCACTTGCAGTCTGGGCACGAATGGTACCAAAGTTGAGAAGGGTAGGAATGATGCCGGTGATCGTTACCTTGATATCTTGCATACGTTCGAGGCGGAAGTTACTCACCTTGCGATTAAAAAAACTGATTTGTTCAATCACAATGATACGACGGTCTGTAATCACCCAAAGGTCAAGATAGTAGTGCGTCCACGATACGGTAGCGGCCATCACGGAGAGGAGTAGCCAGGTACAGAGCATGAACATAATGACGGCCATGTTGTCTGCAAAGAGGTTGGCGATATCGAGGTTAAACGGGAGATTGAGGAGGACAATACAGCCAATCACTGGCAAGAGTCCCATCATGACAATCGAGATAAGTTCGACCGTAATCACAAACCAGTGTTTACGCACGGTGCGGAGCACATTTTCATCCGGTTCAAGTTCAATTTTGTCGTAAAGCATATTATAAGAAAGCGATACCAGCCATGATAGCAAGTAGAGGTAAAGAGAATACAGCAAAAGCGATGTACGTCTGGAGAGTCACGGCATTAGACATCGAATAGTTTTGCCAGTGATAAAAGAGAATGGCGCTAAAAATCGCGTAGACGATAGCCGTAAAGTAAAACCCGATTTGGAGGAGGGGAGTAATAGAGAAAGCTTCCATGTGATTATTCTGCCACAAGTGGCTTCATGATGCTATAGCG
>CALMKR010000104.1 GCA_937867625.1 uncultured bacterium
ATTCTTGGAATCTCGATCGGAGGTCAGAAGGAATCCCTCAATGTATCGGTAACAGCCGGAGTGGTATTATTGCATCATCCCTATGAGGAATAAGCTCGTATCAGTTTGTGGTTGGTTGATAGCGCATCCGTATATAGCCGGAGCGCTGGCTGGTCTCGGTCTTGGGTCAGCCTTGGTGTGGCCGCTCGCCACACCACTAGCCATTGTCTCTTTATTCTTGGTTATCTTTCTTATTGAGCGGGCTCCACTAACTGTTCTACCGGTGACCCTGGTACTGGTTTTTGGCATAAAATCCCTCATTGCTCTGTCGTGGTTTTGGAGTGCCTATCCGATTTCTTGGTTGTTTGAACTCGCGGCTAGTACGCAGTACATCTCGATATTTTTTTATTGGACAACAGCGGCTTTGTGGCTGTCTTCTGGAGGGCTGATACTCGCATTGCTTTGGCGCTATAGCCCGCTTGGGTATCGTCGGTTTTTGTTGCCACTACTTTGGGTGCTCGCTGAGTATCTCGGCGCGGTGGTTTTTTCAATCCTGACGGCAGGTCCAGGATCGTATATAACCGGTGCCTTTTCGTTTGGACATGTTGGGTATCTTTTTCCATACCTCACACCTATTGCAGTGTGGGGTGGGGCATATGCGGTCGGTTTGATTGGGCTGCTGTTTGCTGTCGTCATCTATGACTACCTTACAACCAAACACCATGTCCGTTTTGGATTGCTCCTCGGTACTCTTTTGGTGCTGGTTGTTGGCACAGTGATGTACCAAGCACCAGCAAAAACACTCCCAACCGTGGTTGCAATTAATACCACCTTCCTGGCCGCCACTGACCAAGAAACCAGGCAAGCTGCCTTAGGTGAGATGATGGAAGCGGCGGTTAATATGCAACCGGAGTATATTATCTTGCCCGAAGATGCACGATATCTTTATGCCTATAAGTCTGACGAACTGGGTGCAGAAATGGCGGTAGAAGCCTGGCAAATCCTTCACGCTACTAACTCCGCTATAGTAATTGACAGCGGCCGCACAACCGACGAACTAACCGGTGACATTGTTGCGCGCGCGTTTGTTTGGAGTACCAGTTCAACTATCTATACCGCCGACAAGCAGTACCTGGTACCACAAGGGGAGTACATGCCGTCACTGTATGCATTTGTATTACGATTTGTTGGTCTCGGTGTGGTGGCTGATGCGTTGTCTGAAACCATCAACTACTCCGCAAGCCGCCGCGTGGTGGCAGAGGATGCAGCGCCTCAAATACCTAACATGCTGTTTTGTTTTGAGAGTGTCAGTCCACTCGCTGCTAAAACATTGATAGCAAATCGATCTAGTGACTTCATCGTACACCCGATGTCACACAGCTGGTTTAATGAACCGCGTGTAGTATGGCGCCAGCTTGAAACCATGCTTCGGTATCAAGCTGTGTTTTCTCGTACGCCGATCGTAAGCGTAGGGAATGAGATACGCGGTCAGGTGTACCAACCAAACGGTGACGTAGAAACATATGCCACCATTGTGACATTTCCCTTTGGCACTATAGATAGCACCAATTCTTCACTGGTGACCAACTAATTGTTATAGACGAGCAAGTTCTTCTTTGACCACTTCCGCATCACTCCAAACCTGGCGGGTGTTATTTGGTCCCATAATGTACGGGTCAGTGCCTTTGCCGGAAATAAGGACGTAGCCACCTTCGGGTGCTTGTTTGAGAGCGGCACGAATTGCTTCGCGACGATCCATGATGATTATGAGTTTGCTTTTGTCATCAATCCCTTTAGCCATGTCCTCTACAATCTTGCGCGGATTTTCATCATAGGGATCTTCATTGGTGAGGATGACCTGATCACAGTACCGAGCAGCAATACCACCCATCTCCGGACGCTTCCAGGTATCTCGGCCACCACCGGTGTTGCCGAGGATACAAACTTTAGGAACATTTGGAAAAGCCTCATAAAATTGCTTGAGTGAATCAGGAGTATGCGCATAGTCGACAACCGCTGTCACCGCTTTTTTGTCTTTATCACTATGGAATTGTTCGACCCGACCATGGACCGGGGGTAGGGAACGGAAGGCTCGTTCAATAGTGCCAAGCTCGACACCAAGCGCACGCGCAAGGGTAGTTGCCGCTAGTGCGTTGTAGACATTAAAGAGGCCGACCAAAGGTACTCGGATAGTGGTGCTGTCTATCACCATCGTGACGCTTTCTTTTTGGAGTGTGTATAGGGATATATCGTGAAGGCTGTAGCCGATTTTGTGCTCAACAGCAAAGTTAAGGAAATCCAACCCGTGTTCGTTGTCGGTATTGGCGACCAAATAACGTGGTCGTTTGGTCGAACGGAAGACAGCTCCAGCGATGCGGAGTTTCGCATTTTTGTAATTTTCAAATGAGCCGTGCGATTCAATGTGTTCAGGACTCAAGTTGGTAAAGATGAGCGCGTCAAATTCAATAAAGCGATGACGGAATTGTTTGGCTCCTTCGGAGGTCATCTCGAGTACAACATGGGTACATCCCGCATCAACCGCCTGCCGCAAAAAACGTTGGACAAAAAATCGTCCGGGAGTTGTCATCTTAAAGAGGTTTTTTGTTTCTTCGTCTCCAATCATAAAGCGGATAGTGGAGAGGGAAGCCACTTTAAAACCGTGGGTACGGAGAAGGTGAGCAGTCATTTCAGTGACGGTTGATTTACCCTTGGTACCAGTGACCGCAACTACGGTGATGTGTCGGCTCGGGTGGCGGTACCAGACAGCTCCAGTATAGGCGAGGAGGAAGTGATAAAGCGGCCGGATCTGTCGCAGTACAGTTTTGGGAATAAAGCGTTTCAGTTGGTACAGAATGGAGTCCATATACAGGTATTATACGGCGCCCCCGAGGCTTTGGCTAATGGAAACAAAACCTGCTTTGCCGTGGTAAAGAGGCTCTTCTGGTCGTATACTGAGACACATCATGCGTGTGTATGCGATAAATAAAATTATCAGTATCCTGCTACCAATACTTGTGATTGGTGTGGTGGTGGGTGTAGTGGATGCGCCACAAAACTGGACGATGCTTCTGGTGGGGGTATCACTACTTGGGTATACGCACTATATACTCGGCGCCTATTACCAACACAAGGCTTGGCGACAACGCAGTAATTACCGCCGCTTCCTCGGATGCTTTTTTGTATTAAGTGGTTTGTCGGTAGGGTGTGTGGTCGTTGCTCTAACATATGAAATTCTCTGGTTGGTAGCTTTACTCACCATTCCATATTTTGTGTGGCATGGCTACGAAAATGAACATACCCTCTATACCCGTACGACCGGGCAACGCCACTCGTCTCTACTGCTTGTAGGTATGAGCTTGCTTGCGGTCGGGGCTACCCTTGATGCTTTTCGTCATACCAGTGCAAATTTCACCTACTCATTGACGTATGCACATGGATTGATTCCAAAATTTACTGGAGTATTGGCCTACTTTAATCCGTATGTGTATGGAGTTGGTTCTGGGCTCATGATAGCAGGGAGTATCATGGTTATATTGGTGACACTTCGTCGCCGTTCAGCGACTACGATTTTTTGGAGTCTGGTCTCAGTCGTGCTGCTGGGGTGGTTTTATATCGCCAATCCCTTGCCGTATATTTGGTTATTTGTATTTCTGTTGACCTATCATTTTCTTACCTGGGGGATTCACTATGGGGTGGTTTTTTGGCCACAGTCACAAAAATTTATGTCGTACCTATGGGCGCACGGTCTTGTGGTTGTGGGGGTTGTTATCGTGTCGATAGGGATGAGTTCGGTCACTGACCAATTTCCACTCGGTTTACTCAACAGTGAATTCTTTTTAGGAGCTACGCTCGTGCATATCTCGACATCGTTTTTGAACGACCCCTGGTTACAAAAAATCCTCCGTTTGTAGCTACGGTGTGTATAATATATGTAAGAAAGACTGCGGTCGTAGTCTTGTCGACACGTAACGTACATAATTTAATTATATGGAACAAGAAACTGAAGGACATCTCGTGAGTGATCATAGACTGTTGTCACAACGCACCTACCAACAGATTGGCATGACATTTGTCGGACTCTGCTTTTTGGTGGGGACGGTATATGTGGGATATCTCTACTACGCTGGGCCAATTATAGCTGAAGAACAAGACAGCAAAGAATTTGAATCTATTGTGGCAGATTTGGCTAGTAGACAGAAAGAAATGACCTATGAAATTGTACCCCAGGCATTGTCTGAATTAAGCGTGCCCGATCTGGTAGAACCTTCTCAAGCTGATTTACTACGTGAATTTTCTGAAGCTACAAAATCATTGCCAGAGACTTTAGATAGCGAAATGCCAAGTCTTTACAATATGCCTGTTGGAGAGATAACGTATGTAGAGTACTTGAGTAATCTGCCGCTTGAAATCCAACAACCGTTATATCAAATGCACGTTGAGCTCCGTCACCTCACAACAGCCCTCAATAAAAAATACCCTCAAGTCAGTCTGGCGGAGCGGGCTGGTAAACCTGAGGCCGTACGATTTATCGAGTCGGCCTCAAATCTGGATGGCGCCCTGTCGGTGTACCCGAGTCTTAATGTAGTTGAGTCATATTTTGTAGCTGAAGTGTTGGCTAAAGAGTTTCCAAGCCAAGCCAGTTTCTTTAGAGAGTATGCAGATATGTATATTAAGAATGGTATTGCGTACGGACATTATTCAGCTCTTGATGCCAGAATCGCCACGCTGTTGGTTGACGACTACCTTACTCAGGCGGAAAAGAGCGAACAAGGCAAAGTGGCTTTACAAACATTAGAACAATAATGATTTTATGAGACAGATATCTTGGCGTGATGTACCGAATCTAATTATCATTGCGATTCTTATAGGAGCGGCGCTGACACTGGTAGTGCCATTTGTGGTGAAGGCTGGTGCCGGTGCTGGAGGTAGTAGTAGTGGTGGTAATATCACCAATAACCAAAGCTGCGGTTCAAATTGTACACAATATAATCAAAACGGTGATACCTACCAGACTACAAGTAATGACTATAACAACGATGGTGATATCAAGGACGCAAATGAGGTACGTACGAGTTGTACTTCCTGCGATCATGGTGATCCAATTGGTGGCAGTAGAGTACCTATTAGAGGCACATCAACCCCGCCAGTTGTACCATGTACTGACCAGCCGAATTTACAAACCATTGATATTTTCTTTGTGCCTGCGGGCACACAGCCGGCACCACAGACGTCCAACCGTCAGTTCCGCGTTAATTTACCGGCCAATTTCCTGGCCACGAACCCCTACCAACAGACTATGGTGACGCGTAATGAGTTGGAAGCCGGAGTATCGTATGAGCCAGTAGCGCAAATTCGAAATACAGCAACCTGTCAAAGTAAGAGCCCACGGATCAGGCGTGGTATGCAAGAACATGATCATGCTGAGACAATGAACGACCGATACGGCGGACCAACATCTTATCGATTTAACTTTATAAACACGGCATATGCCGGTGGTGGTTCACGACCCAAAAAAAATGATTACCCAAACTTCTTCCGTAATCAATTACCATTTGGGGCGAACGGATCTTTCCCGGTTCGTGCTCGGATTGATGTGGGTCAAAACACTTCGTATGAATGGGAACAGTATGTAAATGCGTTTGGACCGGTTACTAATGGTCAAACGGTCTATCTCAAATTGCCTGCCTTTACTACCGCCGAGGTTGGTACTCATCGGATTGAAATAGTTACCGATATTCGCCACAGTGTTGATCCGGGACGAGCTTGTTTTGCGGCGACTACACCCGCTTCTGCTGGCTGGGGCTGTGCCCAAGAGACCAGTGAGACTGATAATGATCGCAGCGAAGTCTTTACCACTGGGATTGGAAGTACGAGTCTTCGGCTTGCGGTAGACGTGTCGGACGTCCATGTGCGAACCGGTTCAGTAGTGACCGAAATTCCATTTGTGACTATTAATAGCGGGCGAGCAACCATCAGTAGTTATAACTATCGTGTGACTATAGGTTCGTCTCAGTACGCCAGTGGTACTCGTACCACGAGCCTTGTGCCAACCAGTCGCGAGACAGTTAGGGCAGCGGGTGTCTATACCGCACCAACAGCTCGGACTTCAGTACCATTAACTGTATGTGCCCAGGTAGCAACAAGTACTGAGGTTTGTGACACAGCTCGAGTGATAGTTGACACCCCACAATGTTCTGATGCTCGCGATAATGATACAGACGGGACACAAGATGCTGGTGATGCCAGTTGTTATAGCGATCCCCTCGATCCAGCTACCTATAATCCAGACGATGATAATGAGGGTGATTTGGCCAGTTCATCACCGTCAGTAGATATCGAATTTAAGCCAGTGGTTAATCCGGTACGGTACAACACTGGTGCGGTACTCTCATATGTCATCAATGGTGGGGCACCAATGTCCTGTGTGGTTACTGGAGGAGGTACGAATACCACCATCACTCATGTGCCACCACGTACGACTGGGCAAATCACTACTGCGCCAGTGACGAGTACACAACAGTACACGCTTCGTTGTACGGCCATGATAGGAGGAGGTACGTTCCAGATTGAGAAAAAGACGACCGTTGATGTGCTGCCACAGATTCAAGAGATTTAGTATCGTTCTTATTCCCGTAAGCGTGATTTTAGCGACACACATCATCCGATAAGCGGTCTGAGAGCTAATGACAAAAAACACTCCCTAACCAGGGAGTGTTTTTTGTCATTAGCTCAATTGTCGGAGGGCTTCGGAGACTAGGGAGCTGGTTGTATCATGAGAGCCAATGGTGTCGAGTACTTGTCGTACGGACTGGGGGTTGTAACCAAGGGTGACGAGTGTGTCAAACGCATCTTGGTAGATTGTACCTCGCACTGGGGTAGTGGGTATAATTGTTGTATCAATTTTATCTTTAAGACCCAAGATAATTTTCTCAGCAGTCTTTTTTGAAATACTCGAGAGTTTGGTGAGGTGGAGCGGATCTTCAGCGGCCACCGCTTCGACAATGAGCTGACGGTCAGCTTGATCCATGATCTGTAAGGCACTTTTTGGTCCAACTCCAGAGATAGTGAGGAGGAGTTCAAAGAGGTCGAGATCTTCTCGATTCAAAAAACCATACAGGTCAAGTGCTGTTTCCCGTACCACGAGGTGAGTGTAGAGGCGAATCATTTCGCCGGGGAGGGCGATTAATCGGTGGGTCACCGCCACCATATAGCCGACCCCACTTGGAGTCTCAATAATGAGCGTATTACCACTGGTTTCGATTACTGTGCCAGAAATGAGACGAATCATAGTGTTTCTATTGTACACTAAACCATCATAATCAACCGCCATTGATTTATTTTGTGAAATACCGTATAGTACGCACCACATAACAAATCAATATGGCAATTACTAAAAATGCAAAAAAGGCAGTCCGCAGTAGTGAACGAAAGCGTGTATACAATCTTCGTCGTACTACCGCTATGCGTGAGGTAGTCAAGTCTGTTCGTAAGTCGGCTGCTGCCGGCTCTGTCACTGACGCCAAGGCGGATCTCGCAAAAGCGTACAAAGCCATTGATAAGGCTGCCAAGCGCGGTGTTATCAAAGCTAATACCGCTGCTCGCAAGAAGTCACGTTTGGCTGCAACCGTGAAGAAGGCTGATAAAAAAGACTAAATCTCATCAGAGCGCAAAAACCACTCGCACAATGCGGGTGGTTTTTGTATACTAGTTGTATATGAAAGCAACCTACTTGATTGTGGTGCTGGTGTTACTCGTTTTGATTGGTGGTTTGGGGTGGCTTATGAGCCGGTACCTCGAGACTTCCTCCACGCCAATATCTGAGGGGGAAGCAGCCCGCTTCGCAGACGCCACAAAGGTTTTGTATCAAAGTGAGGCTGGTGAAATTATTGTTGAGTACATTAGTGACCTCGCTCGGGTGACTGGAGGGATCTATGATGGGATGGTTTTTAGACAGGTGGTAGCTGCTTCAGGAGCGAAGTATGAAGGCGAGAAAGGAGTCACTCTATGGACCAAAAATAACGAAGTTCGTATCGAGACACCACAGCAGGTGGTCTACATCGGTACGGTGGTGCCCAGAGAGGCTCCTCCGCTGACTCCGTCAGCTGTGGTAGAAGAGACTCCGGCTGCCACAACCACCACAGCTACAACTACTTCGGAGGGTGATGCAATTACCGAAAAAACCTGGGTATGGGAGTCTGCTATAGAAGGCGGAGAAACTATACAACCAAAGAAAGCCGATGCTTTTTCTCTCACCTTCACCACTGACGGTACTGTGCGGGGTACAACTGATTGTAATGGGTTTGGTGGGGACTATAAAAACAGCGACGATGAGATTTCGCTAGGAGCGCTCCGGATAACCCTGATGTTCTGCGAAAATTCAGAGGAAGGATTGTTTGTGGGGTTGCTTAAAAGTCCTTTGACTATAGTCTCAGTAACTGACGTCTCGCTTGAACTCAAAAATACCTCAGGGGATACGCTACGATTCAAGCGTGGGGAGTAATTTTCTTACCGACGATTTAGTCCTTCTAGTTGTCGTTCCATAGGTGGCGGCAATGGGCGAATCCCTTTGGCCTTGATGGTTGAAGTTCCAATGAGTGTTCCAAAAACCATAATGTGTTCGCCAATGGTTGGTGTGTATGTCACTGGACGTTTTGCATCTTCAATCAATACGATGTATGTACCTTCGCGGTTGGAAATCTGGAGAATATTGTCAGTCATAGCAGTAATTCGACCAGGGGTTATACCAGAGGGATGTTTGTACTTTGACTCGCGATAGAGAGGGCTCAGGCCAGGGATGTGGCGACTGTCAGTTAGTTCGCGAATGCGGTTATGTACTGCCAAATACTCGATAAGTGAGGCCCCACCAATAACTAACAAAACGACTCCAATTAGTGTGTATGTAGCGCGGTGGCGGTAATTGTGTCCAAAGTGCCGAGCGAGTAAGTACACGGTAACGAGGAATACGAGAGTAATGGCAATGAGTAGCCAGGGTGACATGATTACAAAAAAGACTAGTCCGGCGAATCCAAAACCCGGCGTCCACCACAATCCTGATTCGCGGAGCATAAAGAGTATGAAACTAAAGAAGTACATACCCAGTAGTACTGATAGGAGTAACCCGCTAACATAGAAGAGGCTTTTGAGAACAAAGTGCCACTTTGGCTTCATATCAATTTTGCCGGCCTTGATGCTCGCAAGAAGGTTGTCTTTAAGGTGAGTCATGGTGTGAGTTGATTAACGGGGAGGAGGGCCTTTAATTTTGCTTTGGCGCGGTGGAGTCTAACTCCAACCGCCGAGATTGGAATGTGGAGAATATCACTCATAGCTTCGTACGATAATTCCTCAAAGTACGCCAGAGTGATAATCTCCCGGTCTTTCGGTTTCAGGCGAGCCAGGTGTAATTCGATGAGTTCCGCGTTTTCTTTTTTGAGTACCACATCAAGACTTGATTCTGGTGCAACAAGCGTTGGTAAAAATGTTTCAGTATCGAGGTCAAAAAAACCACCAAAGCGACTTTGTCGTCTGATCTCATTCACAAACGTGTTGTGGGCAATGCGGTATATCCAGGGAGAAAAGCGACCCGTCGTATCAAAGCTTTGCAGATTAGTATACGCTTTGATAAAGACGTCCTGGACCATATCCGTGATATCATCGGTGCGCCCTAAAAACCGGCTCCCATACCGGCGCAGTTTTTGTTCGTAGCGGGTGATAAGTTCACCAAAAGCGTCGTTGTCACCCTGTTGCACCTGGGCTACGATTACTTCATCACTTTCCATATTGGTAGTACACCATAGATAGGAAGATATTACAAAAAGCGGACACGCCTGTGCCCGCTTTTTGTAGGTATATAACCACTACGGGTTAGTTGTCTTCAGTTGGTCGGTCACCACCACGATGACCACCCATCCCTTTGCCACCCATGCCCGGACCTTTGAGACCAAGTTCTTCCATGATAGCGCGTGCACCGTCAATGTCGCTTGCTTTACGGAGGTTGTGAGCTTCGACGAGCTTTGCAAATTCTGCTTCTGTGTCAATTTTGTCTGCCATTGGTGAATTAGCCGTTGCGGTCTTAAATGCAGCAAAGTCATTGGCTTCCACCGCTGCCTTTACTGCCTCGTGTTCTGCTTTGTGGGCTTCACGCATGGCGTCATGGATTTCGGCCATACGCTCATCAGTAATGCCGGCGTCTTCTAGTACCTGCTTGGCTTCGGCATGGGCCGTTTCGCGGATTTCGTGAGCCTGTTCGAGAGCTGACTGTTCCGTGTCGGTTAACGTGATATTGAGCTTATCGAGCATATCAGTGCCGACAAACGCACTTGCAGTACTGGCCGTGATAGCGAGAGCGGCGAGTGGAATAAAGATTTGTTTTAACATAAAGTGTAGAGTTTGAGAGTAAGTAAGTGAATCACAACGTTGTGGTGAAAGTCTGGTGATGCGATCGTATAAGTGTGCGTCACCGGTCTTTCATTAGTAGTACACGAGGGGGAGAGGAGATATTACAGAAATGACGAGATTCGTCCTGACGGTCACCAAGCTATATTGTTTCGTTTGCACTCACAATCTAGCTGGTGCCGCAGAGCACGACTCGCCGGCCCTAAAGGGGACCCCGGCTCCGTCGTTCGAATCCCTCTCTCTTGCGCAGAATACAACAAAACCAAAGCCAGTCGCTTTGGTTTTGGTATCTGCGGAGAGAGAGGGAATTTCGGTCGCTACACGACCAGTATCCCGATTGGATATTTTAGTTCACTCGCACAGCTCGTTTCTAAAATATGCTCAATCGGGCTTCGAATCCCTACGCACAAGCTCCCAGCTTGTGCTCTCTCTCCGCGAACAAAAAAGGCGCCAAATGGCGCTCTATTTTGTACTCGCGGAGAGAGAGGGATTCGAACCCTCGAGGAGGTTTCCCCCCTGACAGTTTTCAAGACTGTTGCCATCAACCGGACTCGGCCATCTCTCCATATATTTCGGTGGTCTGTACTATATCATCTTTTTCGTCTTATACAAACTCTTTCCGAGATGATGGGCAGTATGGCAGTTGGGGCAGAGGAGTTCGAGATTGGTGACGTCGTCGGTACCCCCTTTGTATCGTTCAACAATGTGATGAATCTGGAGTATGGCATAGTTGTCTTCATTGCAACGCTCACAAACTCCACCACGAATTGAAGCAACTTTTTCTTTTAATAGAGAGCCTCGATATGCGTTATTAAAACGATTCTCTTTGGTGTAGGAAATACCCGTCCGAGCTTTGTTGGCACAGGTACGTGAACAAGTAGCTTTGTTCCCGGTATATGATAGAGCACAGATTTTACAAACTTTTTTGACTTGCTGACCACGCCCAGAACACTGTCTCGAACAATAAACATTGCCTGTAGCAATCTCTATTGGACGTCGGTAGACGGGAGTTAAACATATTTTACATACACAATTTGGTTTTCGCCGCATAATTGAAATTATATCATTCGGCCAACTGACCAAAAACTGTTGTCCGCACCTAGTCCATTTAAGTGCCAGAGAAAAGATATATGCATGCTAAAATAAAATTATTATGAATGAAGCAATGCGGAGCATTACCTGGGAAGCCCCAGAGCGTGCGCGTGGCGACAAAGGGGGGGACTGGTACTTTGCACTGAGTATTTTGACCGTGGCGGTAGTAATTGCCGCTATTATTTTTGGTAACTTCCTTTTTGCGGTACTGGCTGGACTTTCGGGCGCATCGCTGGCGGTAGCTGCGTCGCAGCCTCCACGAATTATCCGGTATGGAGTGAGTGTTCGTGGCGTACTTGAAGAAAACACCGTTCATCCTTTTGCGACACTAAAAGCTTATTGTATCAATGAAGACGATCCTCGTGGGCCGCAGCTTCTTATCCTGTCGTCAAAGACATTTGCGCCAATGATTATTATGCCGATTCCGGAAGAGTATATTGATGAACTCGACGCCATCTTGTCTGAACGTCTGCCTGAAGAGGTGCTC
>CALMKR010000105.1 GCA_937867625.1 uncultured bacterium
TCCTGCACCGTTAGTGTAGCGAGGGAGTAACCAGTTTACAGTATGCGTACCTGTACCAGTTGAGGTGATATTGATTGCTGTACCTGCTGAAGCGTTCGCAAATGATGTTGCAAGCTTGAACGTCGTGTCAGACACCTTAATCACGTAGTAGTCTGTAGCAGTCGCAAGTCCTGCTGGTAGTGTCGTTGTGGTTGTGAGGCGTACACGAGTCCCTGTAAGCACGTTTGATGGAATGTTGGCTGTTGATGTCCATGTACAAATATCAGTCGTGTCATCGGCTGTAAACGTGTCAGATTGTCCTAGTGTGTTAGTCGTCGCCTGTGCTGTTGTTGTAGTGACCGAAGTAACACGGTAGAACCCAACAACGTCAATCAGTGTAACAACGCTTGGCTGTGCTGTAGCTGCTGCTGATACTGCCGAACCACTGAGTAAATACTTGTATGCTGTTGGTTGGACGTTACCACCGTGAGGGATAGACGCTGCGTTAGTAGTCGTGTCCTTTACTGCTTGAAAGGTAAGGTTAGTTCCTGCGTCGAAGATAGCGTCTGGCCCTGGGTTGCCGTTTCCACGAAATAGCGTGTGCCATTCGTTCGCTACTGCTGCTGCTGTAGGGTTCATGTTCTTAGACCAGTCGGCTCTCCATGTTTGTCCGTTAGTCTGTGCTTGTATAATTTGGTCTCGTGATGCAAATCCCGTCATTTCATTTCTCCTTTAATTAGTTTGTCCATACCGTCTTAATATCACCCATAAGGGCTGTTGCTGCTAGTGTTCCGTTTGGTAAACAAAGAAAACTCAGGTATGCGTCATCATAGATGCGTGGTATGGTGGCACTTTCCATAAAGTAGTCTTTTTCTGCTGGGGCTGTTATCTCTCGTATAACAGATGTACCAAGAGGCTTTACGAGGATAAACGTCATAAGCCCCACATCTGCGTCGAGCATAAATACTGAGTCAATGCTCCGTACTCCTGAATCGCCGTCTTGTAGCCCACAAAAAGCGTTTGCCGAGGCGTTGTTGTTTTGACCGTTGTTTTGTAGCACACCAAGGGCTGACGATGTGTTCTGGTAACAGATCTGTGAAGTCCTACCTGATACACCCTCTGAATTAGTATAAGTAAAGTAGAACCTAGCACCACCAGTCCTACCTGCGACAGATACGGCTATCACTTGTACGCCTTCGCCATCTGTATAACGAGGCAAGGTGACAGTGTTATCCATTACTTGCTCATCAAGTACTGAATCGTCAACAGATGGATAATACAGGAGATAGTCACAGAGTATCAACGTCATAGGTAGTGCGGTTGCTGCGGTAGCTATCCCTGTAGTAAGTCGTAAGTACTTCTCACTAGGTGATACACCTCCGCCGTGTTCTAGTCCGCCGTCTGCTGTATACGTTACTGCCTTAGCTGTTGCAGGTGGTGCGTCAAACCAGTACTTAGGCACTGGACGTCCTGGTGACATAGACAGGTCAAACCAAAGTCCAGCAGTGGTAGTCTGCGATGGTGTTTTACGCCAAGTGTAGCGACGTTCTTTGCCGTCGAGTTCTGCCTGGACTAACTGGTTAATACCCGTAATCATCTTATTTTAACTTGCTTTTACCTTTTAAGCCTGCGCTCATGTCTGCAATAACTGGTTTAGTTTCGGTCATACTAGTCCTCCGATACAGTTAGTGAGCCAGCTGCAAATTGTGGCTGAATACCGCTTGATACTGAACGTGAGGCACTTAATGCACCGCTGTAAAGAATCTTGCTAGTCCCCGATATTGCTGTAGTAATTGATACGTGGCTAATAGTCTCTGAGCCACTTGAACACTCAGGGAACTGAATTAAAGCTGCGTTCTCTGCTTCGTTAGCTGTTACAGTCCAACCTGCACCGCTTCGGGCTACTGCCTGACGTGCGTATGAACCATATGCTGATTCACTTGTTGCTGCTGTTCCTGCTTCGCCTGGGTCACCAGTGTGCAGTGCTACGTATAGTGACCCTGCTGTTGCTGAGTTTTGTAGTCCGCTTGCGTCACCGATGTCAGCGATGTCTGTGTTGTTGAAAATCAACCCTAGTAGGTCGTTTTCAAATGTATTTGATTTGCTCATCTGTTCTCCTTAAAACGCTTGATCGAAGCGTCCATATGTTAATGTTGCCCTGTTCGCCCACGCATCCGTGTACGATGTAACAGCCCCGTTATTCGAGATTGTGGCATAGTATACTGATGTATCTGTGACCTCTTTTATCATATACTCTCCGTCTGTTTTAGTAAAACCAAAATACGACGTAGCTGCGTCCTCAATATCATTCACTTGAAAAGCGGCAACACCACCTGATGTAACTGGTACTGCACCATCTATTAGTTCGTAAGGAACGGTAAGTCCTCCACCTCCGCCACCTCCGATCGGCATTTCTTCAAGCAGTTTGTTAGTCTTCTTCTGCTCTTTTAAGAGTGGAGTGATGTCTGTTTGTATCTGTGCAGGTATTACTATACCTTTTATAGCGTCTAGGAGCTTCTGAGAGGCTTTCTCAAGCGGTTTCAAGTCTGGTGCGTCTACTTTTACAACTGGTGCGTCTACATTCACTACAGGAGCTTGTACGGTTGTTTCCTGAGCTTTTACGGCCTCCTCTAGTGATTCAACTGCACCAATCATAGCCTCAAACTGGTTAGAGTAGTCTACCCCCTCTGGGATTACGATATCTTTTAGTTGTGGTAGCTCTTTAGGTATCAGTTTAGCCTCATCTAACACGGCTTGCATGATAGCCGTTACTTCGGTAAGGTCTGTGTTCTCGTGTGTCTTGAGTGTTTCGTGGAGTGAGTTGAGTGCGTCTACTACCTTCATCGCGTCTGGTGTGCCGATAGTCTTTAACTGATTGACAACTTCTGTCTTGCCTACACGGTTATCTAAGTAGTCTACAAAAGATGAAAAAGCCCGCAAAATTGTCTCTTGCGTCTGAATAGACTGAGTGATGAGGTCGTTGTGACGAATGTCCTCGCCTTCTTTGTGGAGTCTTTGATCTCTTGCCTGTTTGATTCTGTCAAATTGTTCCATAGATTCCCTTTGTGTTTAGGGGCTGTTGCCCCCTTTCGTGATGTTCTGGCAACCGAGTGCGACACCATCTATGAAAGGGGGTAGTTAGCCTTATTATACTACGCTTCGAATGTAAACGTACCGAGTGCGTCTACAATTGCCCAACCGTTAGCGTCACCGTATTCGAGGGTGATGTAGCTACCTGCTGGCTGGTTAGTGAAGATAACGTCTTTGTTATCAACACCCGCACCTGCGCTACCTGCGCCTGCGCCTGCAATGAGGTCGGCTGCTGCTGGGCTAATGTTTACTGTGATACCAGGAGCGCCAACACGTACCGTGTAACGGTGCATAGTTGCTACTGATGGAAGTGTAAGAGTAGCGCTTTGCAATACGTTGACTACTTTACCGCTGTGAGCAGTAAGTGACAATGTAAGTGTGCTGGCGTCTAGGTCTACACTCTCTCGGTGGCCGAAGCCTACTAAGTCTACTGACATATTAATTATTCACCTTTCTTTGATTCAGCTTTAGTTGATTTGACTTCCGTCTCCTCAACTACAGGTGTAGCTACTGTGCGAGTGCGAGCTTTGGCAATGTTGTCTGCAAGGTTTTCCTTGTATTCTTTTTGCTCTTGGGCTTCACGGATTCGCTTTTTAGTAAGGTACTCTGCTGATAGCTGAATCTCTGTTATTGCTTCTATATTTAGTGGCATATTGTTCTCCTTTAGTTAGTTACCTAAGTAAAAGACTAAACCAACTAAGCCGTTTTGTGTACACCAACAGCGTTGATCTTGTTGATATCAATGAACGCATCGTAACGGTGACGATATTCGATCAATGTACCAGAGATACCCTGAGGGTCTGTGTGTACGCTTGTGTCGATCAACTTCTCAGGTGAAACAGTAACCATTGGGTGAGTAATCACGAGGTCAGTGCTTGCTGGGAAGCGTGAGCTTGGAACTTTAACGATTTTAACACCATCAACTACACCAACAACACCAGCTTTGCGGTCTTTAAGACCAATGTCTGAGCTGTCGTATAGTGAGCTTTGCTTTAGCTTAGCAACGTACTGTGGAGTAGCTAGGGCGATAAGGCCTTCGCTAGGACCGTCGTTGTCGATGATATCAGCAACGATGTCAGTAAAGTTAGTGTAAGCGTTTACAGCAGTTGTAGCTGCGTCAGCAACGATGTCGTCACGGTTGTAGACGGCTGCTGCTGTACAGATAGCTGCGATGATGTATGTGTCGATCTCAGGAGCAAGGACGTTTCGAGTAGCTTGTGCAAGGTATTTAGCTGCTGAACGCACCTTCATTGAGTCTTGCATGTTGCTCTTGTCGATAGTCTTTGTCCAAGCACGGTCACGGCTTAGTGTAAAGGTTTGTAGAGTGTCTTCTACTTCAGTTGGGTTACCGTATCGGTTAGCACTTCCTGATGGGTCGTAGTTTCCGATAGTTGGGTCTGTGAGTGTGTAGATCTTTACAGTGTCTACACCATCAAAGTCGTAGTCGTTGTTTGTAACAAGTTGGGTCTTTCGTTCTGTGTATAGTAACTCAGAAGTCTTAGGCGCAAACTTTGCTGCTAAATTGATAGCCATTGTGATTGTCCTTCTGCCTTATTAGGGCTTGCAGGCTTATACGGTTATCGGTATTTCGCAACCTCTTCGTCAAAAGCGGCGAGGTCAGGATCTACCTTAGGTTCTTTTGGTGTCTTCGATGGACGAGGGATAGTTTTTGCTTTTTGGTTTTGCTTATCCACTGCGTTTTTTCGAGCGCCGACATCTACAAGCCTCCGTATAGTGTCTGCTTCTTTTTGTAAATATTCATATACGTCAGCCTTAACATCTACAGGGTCACCAGTTGATGAATAAGTAACGTATTGTTCCTCAAAATCATCTACCTTTGAGATTAAGTATTCTTTAACCTCTGGTGAACCATCTCTGAACAGGTCAATGTCTGCTAAAGCTCGGTCAATGCCAGTCTTTAGTTTGTCTGAGTTCCGTTCAACTTTATTGTTATAGGCATCTATTTGAAGTTGCTTTAACGCTAGGTCTTTGTCATCTTCTGCGGATTCAAGATACTTGTCTTGGGCTGCTTGCCTCAGACGTTCTCTCTCTGCTCGCTCTGCGATTCGCCTTTGTGCAGCTTCGTTGTTTAGACGTTTCTGCTCATCAGCCGACTTAGTTTCTTTGGCTTCTTCTGTGGTATCCTCTTCGGTTTCCTCAGCTTGCGCCTCAGTCTCTTCCGATTCTTCCGTTTGTTCTTCTTCAGAACTTTCCTCTTGAGTTTCTTCGTCTTCTGACTCATCGGCCTCTGCGTCTTCTTCGGTCTCCTCAGATTGCTCTGTGGTTTCTTCGGTTGACTCGTTGGCTAAGTCTTCAAAAGAGAAATCCATCTCTTCGAGGCTTGTGTCATCGGTCGTGTCGTCTACTGCCGTAGGCTCTACTTCTTCTGCCATATGTCACTCCTTTCTTTTACTGCCCGATAAAGGTGGCGAACCTCTCACTTTTACAGAGTGGGCAACTGTGATCTCGGAGGTAGATCTGTTAGTCGTCTAAGTCTTTAGGCAACTAACACATTCACCTACAATTTATTGCGTTTCTTCCATACCTCGTGCTGTGGGTGTCCAGCGTCCTCACAGCTTAGCTTTAGCCCACGATCAATCCAGTTGTGGAGTATCTTGGCCTGCTTGTCTAGCTCAAACACTACGTCGTTCTGGCGTTTAGCCTCGGCCAGTAGTTCATCTTGGGTTTGCTCAGATTGTGACATCTTTTGTTTCCTCTGGTGCTTGCTCACGAGTACGAAGGATGTTGGCTACACGGTTGTTAAAGCTGTCTAGGTATGCGTAGGTGCGCTGTAGGACAAGGAGTTCTACCTTAATAGCTTCTTCTGGTAGTGGCTCGACGATCATAGTGCGAAGCTTTTTGACAATCTCTTCCTGGTCAGCTTTAACAATCTCGTTGACTACTTCTGCGTATGGTGCGAGTTTGTGCTTGTCTTGTAAAGTCTTGGCAATCAGCTCACGCTTACGGTCAATAGAAGTCTTTGGTTGTGATGATGTTTGTCCTGAGTATAGGTCGCCTGTACTTATCATTACATTCCTCTCCTTTGTAGTCCTGCTAAGATTTCTTCTGGTTCAAAGCCCTGCTTCTCTGCTTCAATCATTGCCATAGCGGTTGGTGCATCTACGCCGTATAGCTCCATAATGGCTGGGATGTTCTCTGTACCGTCTTGTGGCATTGGTGCGCCTTGTGGGGCTTCTGGTGCGGCCTGTGGCAT
>CALMKR010000106.1 GCA_937867625.1 uncultured bacterium
ATAATCATTATGACATCAATAGAAATAGCCAACGCAGTACGTCGAAAAATACTAGAGACAAGTACAGACATCATTTCTGATACAGACTTGTATTTTAATATGAACCTAGCGTTTCAGGATGTATACAAGCGAGTCTATCCTAATAGTGATATAGCTAGTGCCACCGTAACTTGTACAGCAGGTGTTGGTACTCTCCCAGTCGATTTTGGGACACTCTATGGTGAAGGGTATGATGCGTCTAATAACAGCTATAACGAAGTATCAATCGCTGATTTTGAACGTGAGGAGTTTGAACGTGCGATGACAGTAGAAAACAGTACATTAAAAGTCTATCCGACCACTGTTACCAGTATCAATATCAAGTATTGGCCGAAACCTGCTACCCTGAGCAACCTTGTAGACCCGTCTATTGATGAGTTTTTCCACGAACCGATTATCTACGGTACTGTCTACCGTTGCCATGAAGACCTCCAAGACGAATCATTGGCACAGTTTTACCGCAATCTATTCAAACAAGAGATGACCGAACGCCTCGAAGCGCAATCCGCCTACGAAGAAACCAACCAACGTGGGGGGTCGTTCTTTACCGAACAAAGACTTGTAAACGATAACTTCTATGCCACTTTCTAAAGATACTTTCATCGTTACCAAAGACAATCTCACAAAGGAGATAGATGTTGATGACTCTGCTGGTCGTTCCGTACCAATAAACATGAACTTCAATGAGGAAGGCTACCTTATTAAAGATACTGGATACGTTCCAACTGGCTTGGCAACCGATGATTTAGCTCACTCATTGTTTTACTACCAGAAAAAGAACGGTGATAGCTACTTAATCCGGGCATTGTTGACAAAACTACAGTATTACTCTTTTCAAGACCGTACCTGGTATGACATCGCAGGAAGCCCTACATTCACTTCTGACGCACAATTCGGCTATCAGGTATACAATGACGTATTACACCTTGGAAACGGCGTAGAGAGCCTTTATACGTGGAATGGGAGCACGTTTACTGAGTACGCCAGTGCGCCAAAGGGTAATATCCTACAGGTGTATGAAGACAGACTGTTTATTGCTGGGGTGACTGCGGAACCACTGACTTCCTACTATTCAAATGCAGGGGTGCCAACTACATTTACACCAACAGACCTAATTATGCCTTTAGGCACAGACAGAATTAACGGACTTATCAATTACTACGGTACGCTACTTATCTTTAAGCAGAGTAGTATTTGGAAAATCACGTTCGTGTTCAGTCAAGATGTAAACTTGTTTGTACCAAAATTTGAATTACAATCAAACAACTACGGAGCGTGTTCTCCACGGTCAGTCACCTGGGTAGAAAACGACGTATGGTTCTTCACAGGCAAGGAAGTGCGCTCTATTGGCTATAAAGACCAGCAGATTGGTATCCTTGGTGTGAACAACAGTGTCATTTCTGAGTCCATTAAGGAAACTTTGTCTAAAATCAAGACAGAAAACTACAGTAAAGTAGTGGTGTTTTATGAAAACCGACGTTTTTACCTGCAAGTAGTCGAGGCAGACGCCGAAACTGGTACTACTTTCGTGTGTCATCTCCTCTATCAGAACAACTGGACTAAATACACCAATCGAGACAAATCTAAAATGGGAAGTGCGGTGGTAATCAATGATATAATATATACGTCTAATGCTTTTAGTCCCTATGGCATCATTAAATGGACAGTAGAGACAGAAGATGCGAACGCTCAAAACCTCTTTTTAACCACAGAATCTTAACAATATGGCAACCGAAACAAAAATCACAGACCTCACAATCGTAGTTCCCGTGGAAACGGACATATTGCCTGTAGTATCTGACCCAGCAGGGACACCAATTACTAAGAAAACTACTATCAAGTCTATCCTAGAACAGCGTATTAACTATTCATTGGTCGCTACAGACTTTGCTCTAACCGCAGGAACGGGCGCACAGGCGGCTTTTCCGACCACAGGGGACGTATTTACTCTGACTGCTAACACTACTTACGAAGTCGAAGGTATTTATTACATCAGTAAATCTGGCACCACTTGTACTACATCTCTCCTATTCCCACTCACTACTGCCGTAGCCACATTCATCGGACTCAATGTGACCGCCTTTAATGCGGCCGCTAACACCACCACCGCTACTCTAGCAGGAACATGGATTAACCAGCTTACTGCCACTGTTATCAATGCAACCGCTTCGGGTGAAGTAGCGATTAAGTTCAAGGGACTACTTCGTATCACGACCGGGGGGACAGTTACTCCACAGATTCAATTTAGTGCGGCTCCAACTACCCCTCTTATGAAGGTCGGGTCATACATCAAGTTTACTCCAATCGGAACTACTCAAAACGTACAGGGAGCCTTTGCATAATATGGCATTACGTCTTTTAACAGAATCAGGAGATTACCTCGTAGCGGAATCCGTAGCTGGATTTTCTGGGGCGTCTTCGTTAAATGACAGTGCAGTATTCCTCTTAAACAAAGAGACATTTGAAACCAACCCACTTGGTCGAGGCTGGCTCGTTGGTGCTAACTGGGCGTGGAATGGTACTAATAAAAACATGGAACCAATATAAAATATGGCAGTAGTCTTAACTAGTTATTCAGGAAGTCGAGATGATTACACTAACTTCGGTACAGCCGATGCGCTTTCACAGTCTTTTCAGATTCAAACAAATAGTCTCATAAAAGCCTGTCAAATAAATGGTTCACGTGGGAGTGCGTCGTCTGGTACGTTCAAACTTGAAATCAGAAGCACCTCACCAACTGGCACGGTACTCGCAACAACTGGAACGCTTAATAGCAATCTATTACCTGCTTACAATGCCGCAGGAGTAGATATTTGGACAAGTTTTGACTTTACTACACCTTTTGCAGGTACATCTGGTGTCACTTATTTCCTTGTTTTCACAGCCGTTACAGGACACGTTGGCGATGAGTTGCGCTGGAATGTTGATACTACTTCTGCTTCGTATAGCTACGGAAACTTTTATATTTCGTCTACTTCGTACCCTACCAGGGATGCTTTATTTAGTATTGATGGACAAGATGTTCCTGTACTAGCCACTACCACCTACGATAACTTAGCTCAAACATCAGTACGAGTTTTAGGTGAAGTCACAACAGACGGAGAGGCGACTATTACAGAGCGAGGTTTTGTCTACAATACTTCCGCTACTCCAACTATTTCCAATTCAAAAAAGGTCGTAACTGGAACTATTGGAGCATACACCGCAGATATAACAGGGCTAACCGTCAACACTACCTATTACGTCCGTGCCTTCGCTACTAACTCATTAGGAACTGGATATAGTAACGAAATTACCTTTACTACTCTAAATATCCCACAATATGAGCTACACTACGATTTAGCAGCCAGTGATGGGGACACATATGTGGGTCAGATAACTGTCACAGGAACGGTCGGTACTATCACTGTACAATTAGGCTCTACTGGAACCAGTACAGTTATTAACGCTGGAGCAGGTGCTACCACTTTCACTGGAACATATAGTGGGGTATCAGGACTGATTATCACTAGATCAGCAACCTTTAACGGAACAATAGACAACGTATACACAGCAAAAGTCCCTTTAGGAACTACGATTGATTGGTCTCTAAATACCGTTACTATTTCTACTTCAATCCCGTCAGAAGTCTTTTTCAAGCGGGTAGAGGACGAGATATTCAACAACTTCCGTTTTTATCGCTACCTCGATTTACTCTTTAAGGACTTAGATGGCTACGTTACCGTTACTGTACGTCAGGAACGAGAAGACAACACCACCGAAAAGACTAAAGAGTTCGTGGTAGGTAACACGGGGAGCGGGACAGTATCACCATTCCAAAAGAAACGTATCTCCTTCTTGTGTAAAGACCAAGCTATTATCATTGGACTTTCAAACGATAATCTAAATGAAACATTCTCTATTGCTCAGTACCTACTCATTGGAGATAAGAAACCTCGTCGAACCATTAGTCCGTCAAAGATTATATCTATATCTTAGCGTGTTATAATAGTAAATAAATATATGGCATTAACTGGTAGAGCACTCTCAATCCAACGAGACAAAGAAAGACGAGCAAAACTCAAACAAAAGGAGCTTGATAAGCCTTTACCGTACCCTAATCCAGTACCAACAGTGGCTGGTGCCTCAACAACTGGACTTAATGCCGCACAAATGGGGGGCGCTTCGGGTATTGGTTTTGAAGATACAGCAACACAAGACGCTATCTCAACAGAAGTAGAAACTGCGGCCAATGCGGGAGTTCCTAAGTCTGGGGCAGGTTCTAGTACTAGAAGTGGTGGGGGTGCTCCGTCAATGGTCAATGCCGAGCGTGCGAGTTTTATTCTCAGTGGAGCAGGACTCACGGGTATCATAAAGCCAGAGAAGCTGGTCGGTATGACTACTGCCCAAGCACAAAGAATGGTAGCCGAGCAAAAAGCCAAACAAGGTAGTCAAGTTACGGCTGGGACATCCGCAGTATACAATCCTGAAACCATCAATAAAACCAAACGAGCCATCGACGCTTTCGGTTTTGCTCTTAATAAAATCACCAAAGACCCTTTTAATGGGAAGCAAAGCAAACTCAACAAAACTGAGTCGCTTATTACAAGTACCCAGAAGCAACTCGCTAAACTCTTTAAGACCCCAGAGGAGTTTCAAAACGCTTACGCTACCAATCAGACTTTTAGAGAGGCTATTGATAACTTCCAAAAGATGGGAGGTAAAGCAGACGGTGTGACTACTTCTATAGTAGCCCCTGTAGAGCCACAAAATGCCCCACAAACGCAGGACACTGCCACATACCTATCAACTATCAAGAACCCAGAAGCTAACCAGACAGCTCAGCAAGCGGCTCTTGATGAACTTATCCCAGAACGTGATTTGCAACAACAGGAAATCTCCCGCCTTGCCAACATTCCTAAAGAAATGCAAAAAGTATACTGGGGAGACGAAGACGAAATCGGACTACTCCAACAGAAGAAAGCCGAAGCCGAGGAAGAAAAGCGTATCATTGAACGTGAAGAAAAGAATGCCCAGAATAACCTCAAAGCCCAAGCCAAACTAGCTATCCAAAAGAACAAAGCCGAATTGCAAATCCAAACCGCACAGGTAGAAGAAAACCGCCTCGCTGCTAAGAACTATATGACAGGATACCTAGCTAAACTCGGTGCGCTCAATACTACTGGTGCGGCTGGACTTGCTATTCAAACGCTTGATACCAAGTACCAGATTCAAAAGCAGACGCTTGAAACCAACGCCAAATACGATAACCAAACTATTGAACTCAAACTTAGTGAGGCTCTTAATACTATCGAAACAGATACAGACCGTGACATTCTAAAGATACAGCAAGACCTCACCAAGACTACTGAGGATGTCTTTAAGGAAGTAACTAAGGCACAACAGGAAGCAGATAAGGAAATTGCCCGTATTTCGCTCTCATACGCTAAGACATTACGTGAAAAGACTGACGATTATGTAAAGAAGCAGAAGGCTGAGGCTGAAAAGTACGCCAAGGAATATGCCAAGATTGCTAGTGGTGGGCTTGATCTAGTTAAACTCAATCAATCAATCGCAGGTGGTGACTTAATGGAAGGACAGTATGTACCAAAGAAAGGTGTATTACTCCCTAATGGCACCTTCGCTAAAATAGCTCTTACCCCTGCCCAACAGCAAGACGTAGAAGCGGCAGGTATTGTTGGACTATCTAATATCCGTTATTTCAATAACCTACCGCCAGCAGTTCGAGAACTCATTATCCGTGACAAAGTAGAAAATGGAGGCAACTACAATGTAACAAGAATGGCCGAAGTCTTGAAAAGCTATCAGGATGGTAAGAAAACAAAAGAAACAGGTGACGCAGATACTAACGTATTCTAACTATGAGCTTTTTTGACACCATTTCACGCATCATACAACAAGGTAAAGAGATGGCGGTCAAAGCAACCCCCAGCTCTACAGTGACGTATAACAAAGTTACCCCGGTAGACAACTCTCAATTTCAATCTAATCCTTTGTTGCGAGATAAACCTCTACAATACCAAGCGCCTGTTATTCAACAGCCTACTTTCAATGTACCTGTTAAAGCCGAAGTCCCGTTAGCAGATACCAAACTGGCAGTCACAACCCCAGAAAAGACAAATCAGACGATGGCTCAGACTGTCTCAGAGATTATTCAAGGAGGTAAGGAATCTGTTAGACTTGGAGGTAACTTAGCTAAAGAAGTTGGACAAGGTACAGCTCGAACAGTGGGGACAGCTCTTATAACGGCTGGGAATGCCCCTACACAGCTTGTAAACAAGGTAAGTGGAGGTAATCAACCTACACCATTTCAACGTGAAATAGACCCCAGACAAGGGGGTATCTTTTCTCGTATCATCTTAGGCGATACTACCGTCAAAGATTTACCTACTTTTGGAAAAGCAGGAGTCCGAGCCGTAAATGAAATAACAGGTAGTAACATCCCTGAAAATAGCTACACGGGTATACCGTTTGCGATTGGAGGACTTGCTCTTGATTTAAGTGGTACTGGTAAAGCTGCTAAAAAGACACTGGAAAAAGTAGCTGCCAATATGACAGCCGAGGACGCTACACTGTTGCGTAACCTATATGCCCGACCTACTGCAAAAGACGTACTACCTGTGGCGAGAAACGAACAGGCTATTATCTCTGCCTTAAAACTAGACAAACTCCCATACGCCGAACAGAAGAAAGCAGTATCTAACATCCTACAAGCCTACGAGAAGCGCTGGGGAGGGGTAGACGAAGCACTTAATCCACCAGTTAAACCTAACCGACCAGGTGCGATGGATGTAAAGAAGCCAA
>CALMKR010000107.1 GCA_937867625.1 uncultured bacterium
CGTTCACATGACTGATCCAGATCATAAACAAGCCACGGTTAAGTTTAAAACAGAAGCCGACGCGCTCTTCGCATTGAAACATGGAGTGATTAAAGAGAATACTCCCATTGAAATAACGGGATAACAATGTCAAACATTTACCTAGAAAAGATAGCCAGACGGCTAAGTACCAAGAAAACTCGTAGCCTGTTCGACGAAGGTAAAGAAATCTATGGCGACGGCAAAGACGTTGTCGAAATTAAGAAACGTCTGATTAAAGACAAGAAGCTTAAAAAGACTGTTAAGGTCGTAACGCCTAATAACAAGAAACGTATGTCGGTCACTGGAAGAAGATGGAACCGAGGTGTAGTTCCTCAACGGAAGAAGAAATAATGGCAAGAATAACAACTGCTGGAGCCTTGACATTAAAGGCAATGATGCCTACTCAAAAGGCTAAGGATGCCTATGACATTTATCAGCCTCTAAACAAAGATGGTATGAAAGACCTCGTCAATATGCTGATTGAGCATGGTGGCGATAAGGGTCATGAGACTATCAACGAGCTAGGTAAAATCTTCTTCAACAAAGCTACGGAGATTGGTTCGACTACTCCGCTGTCAGACTACGAAAATGAAGACCCTGAACGTCAAGTTATGTTCTCGGAATTTGAGACTCGTGTTGCTGAAGTTCTGAAGAAAAACCTCAACAAGCTAGAACAGGCTAAGGAACTAGACAAGATCTCTTCTGGCTACGCTAATAAGCTTTCTACAGACAACTTGAAGTACATGCTTTCCCGTGGATCAACGGCAGCTCGAATGGCTGCTACTGGTGCTCGTGGTAATCCACGTCAACTGCAGCAAGGTACTGCTTCTCCGCTAATGGCTCAGGACGTTAAAGGTATACCTATCCCTGTCGTTATTAAGCATTCATTCGCTGAAGGTCTGAGCAACGCAGAGCATTTAGCCATGAGTTACGGAGGTCGAGCTTCTACGGTTATGTCTCAGTTATCTACTGAAAAGCCTGGAGCTTTGTTTAAGCGTCTGACTCCAACCGTGTTCCACGAAGTCATCACGGAGGTCGACTGTGGCTCTAAGACTGGTGTTCCTATCCCATTATCAGACAAGCATTCCTGCATTGGTCGCTTTGAGACTGGTACCAATCGTTTAATCGATCAAGAGTATCTGAAAGAGCTAATCACTAGCGGTAAGAAAGAAGTTGTTGCCCGTAATCCTATGACTTGTCAGGCCAAGGAAGGTTTATGCCAGAAGTGTTACGGATTAGCTGCTAATGGCAAGCTGCCACATATCGGTCAAAACATGGGTATTATCGCTGCTCAATCTGTGTCTGAAGTTTTGACTCAGGCTATGCTGGGTACGAAGCACCAAGGTGGTGTTGCTGGTCGTCAACGTAATCCATACGAAGAAGCTAATAACATTCTGGCCAATCCGAAGAACTTCCAGGATGAGGCCACTATCTCCAAGCATAACGGTAGAGTTGATTCAGTAACTCAGACGTCTCTGAAGGACTGGGAAATCCACGTTAACGGAGTAAAGCACTTCGTGCCTAACTTTCAAGAACCTATGGTCGCTGTTGGTGACAAGATTCGTATTGGTGACGCACTGTCTACCGGTACTATTAACCCTCGTGAGCTGACTGAGATCAAGGGTGCGGGTGCTGGTCGTATATATTTGGCTAACAAAATGCGTGAAGTCTATTCTCGTAACGCTAAGTTAGATGCTCGTCATTTCGACATCATCGCCAAGAATATGATTAAGTATAACAAGGTTGAAGATCCAGGAGACAGTGGCTTCATGCCTGGTGAAAGAGTCGATGTTGGTCAGATTCAGGAACACCTAGAACGCAATTCTAAGAACATCGGTTTAGAGGGTGCTGTAGGCCTCACCTTGGCCTCTCGGACACTCGACCTTACCCCAGGTACCAAACTGACTAAAAATCACTTGGACGACCTCTCAGACCACGGCATCAAAACGGTTCGTGTGAGTGACTCTGGTCTCACCGTAAGTCCGTTAGTTCCCGGTCTGCAGAGTTTGAAGTTCATGGATAAAAACTGGGTGTCTAAACTGTCATTCAACAAACTACAAGATATCATTGAAGAAGCCGCTGCTCTGGGCCAAAAATCTCCAGTTCACAGCGTGGATCCGATTGCTCCGTATACTATGGGTACAGAGTTTGGTGAAGGCGAAAATGGGAGGTACTAATGGCAAGTAATGTAGCAGGAGAAAAAACTAGTTCCAAAAC
>CALMKR010000108.1 GCA_937867625.1 uncultured bacterium
TCGATTAGGTGCGCTACATTATTTAATGGTGCGGTTCTGATTTCACGTGCGCGCGTTGCTAATGTTAGTACTTTTGTTGTGAACTGTTTGCTATGCGGTGATAGCAGGCTCTTTCCGTACATAACTTCCTCTAGTTGCTGTTCCCTTCTCTCCATGAGAATTACCTCGCTTCTTCGATACTATGAAACAGTCCGACTTCCAACGCCCTATGGATCAGAGCTTGCTTACCGTTTCGCACTGATCTACCAATAATCCATTTGGGGGGACATTGGATCTCCCAGGTTCCTCTGTTGAGCAGTTTCGTACATGCCGACGACGCATACCCCGCTGGAACTATATAGCCTCACTAATGCGGCTACATTCATGTTGTCTTCCGTTTGAGTGACCACGTCGACTTCCAGGATTTTACGGGTTCTCGGGGCTCTCATGTCGTTCATTTTCATTTCGGCCTATACTCGCTTTGTGTACACTTCAGCACGTTGATTACTCACTATGCCGCAACACTCAATTCCGGGTGGCTAGTTAAACCTTCTCCGGGTTGGAATTCCACCAACTTACTCAACCAGGCTTGTCCTGGCGTACCAACTTTGCCATTTAAATGTGGGGATGCTGGTTTCACTGGTCTAAATTTAATGCAATTGTCCATCATTTTTAGCTGCACTTTTTCAGCAAAAAACTCTCTACCGCGATCTGATTGAATACGCTGTATTGGGAATGGACATTCTTCAATCATCTTGTCAATAAATAGTAATGTATTATTGGCATTGCGTCTTTTAAATATATCTAAGACCCGCCATCTAGTACAATCATCGACAGCTGCATATTGATAAATGCCAGGAGCAATTTTACAGGTATCAATTTGTACCCGATCTCCAGGGATAGGCCGCGCATAACGCTTATATTTCTTTTTCCGCTTGAGTTTGACTATATTTTTAACTGAGTTTGTAGTTAACACTTTGTGGATGGTGGTTATAGACAGTCTCACTTCATGTAGCCTTAGTAATTCGGTCTGTAAGCGACGTGCGCCTAAGTTACGCTCTTTACGCATTGATAATATTAATTGCTCAAAATGCTTAGTAATTTTAGTGTTTGGAGAAGAATGCGGTCTTTTACTTTGATCTTGTAGTCCTTCAATACCATTTTGGGTATATCGATTCACCCATTTACGTAGTGTAGGACGAGATAT
>CALMKR010000109.1 GCA_937867625.1 uncultured bacterium
ACTTACTCTACTCAACAAAGTACACCCAACAAAAAAAGATCTTCTCTGATTAAAAAAATGAAAGCTGGTTCAAAAGCTTCAGCGGCTGGGGATATAGAAGGGGAAAAAGTTAGCCTTGCCTCCGCTCGATTTCAGACGGGAATTGCAATGAGTTGGACAGGTCTTTTAAATGCGATTGCGTTCCCACTTGGGTTATTATCAGCTGGTGCGTTTGCGGGAACCGCAGTTATAGCAACTATTGCCGAAAAAGCGTCTGATATTGTCGGTGAAACAGTTACAAACGCAGTCACCGCTGTTACCGCTTGGGCTTTTGGGGTTGACCCTAGCGATGTTTGGATACTGGCTATTGGACTATATGTACTGTACATGTTTTTTATTATCACGATGTTTTTTGGGTCGTACATACAGCTCAAAATGGGCGGATTAGAACCTTTAGGTGGCAAGGCGGCTGGAGCAAAAAGTCTCACCTTCCTCGCCGCTCTCCTTATCTCTGCCGTTCCTGCCTCTACGTTTCTGCCCTGGATATTTATATGGCTGTTTGTAGTGATGATATATCCCAACTAGTACAGGGAGTTAGCAAGGGACGTCTGATACAATAACAAGTATGAAGTATCTCGTTATTGTAGCGCTCTTTTGTCTCGGCTTTACTAGTCAGGCGTTGGCTCAATTTGATACCAGTTTTGCTGAGCAATCGGGCGGACTTTCAGTGCTATTAAACCCTGCCTACCCAGCTCCAGGGGAGACGGTAACCGCCGCTATCGACGACTATGCTATTGGTGCCGCTTTTAGCACCATCACCTGGCTCATCAACGGCACCGAAGTGCCTGTCGCTAATAATAGTCGAGCGGTCTCTTTTACCGCCCCAGCCATTGGTGAAACTACTACCGTCACCGCCCGTCTCACCCTCCCGGGCGGCGCCACTACCGAGGCGAGCCAGTCGGTAAAGCCCCTGTATACGGATATTATTGTTGAACCACAGACGTACACCCCAAGACAATACCAAGGGCGAGCATTGCCGAGTATTGGTAGCCTCGTTCGTGCCACTGCTCTAGTACAGGACAAAAAAGGCTTCATTAATGCCGCTGCCTATTCATATGTTTGGAAACTTAATGGCACCACTATTGGTGGCGGTAGTCGTGGGGGAGCTCTCCAAACCACCTACACGGTACCTTATGGGCGTACCCATACCTTGATGGTAGAGGTCTACGATAATACGGGTCAAATGCTCACAAGACGGGGCACGAGCATCGAAACGGCTGATGTTGATCCCATACTGTATGAAGTCAATCCGTTGTACGGGCCAAGTAACATTGCGATAGGCGGGCAATTGCCTTTTTTGAGTAGCGCACTCCAACTACGAGCCGTCCCATACAACCTCGATGTACGCTCGACCCCGCAAAATACCTTTTCAGAATGGCGTATCGGCAACCAAATCGTCCCTAGCGACAGCGCCAGTCCGTTTGATCTCACGCTCGAACGTGCTGGCGAAGGCCAAATGTCTGCCAGCTTCAAACTCCGTCATCGCGAGGCCTTGTTGCAGGGTGGGGAGGTGAGCACGACCCTCAATTTTTAATCTATGAAACGCACCTATTTTTACATCGCCGGCGGCACCATACTCTTCCTCCTCATTGGCTTTTGGGTGTACAGCTTCTTGTATGGATCGCCAACCAATGGTGATTCGGTTTTTACTAATCTTGGTATCTTTGGTCAAAATAACACCGAAGAAATAATCACTCCGCTAGTTATTGAAGAAAATCCTACCGTGGATGTAGCGACCGAAAGACTCCGTCAGCTCACCACCAAGCCAGTTATTGGCGCCCGGATTGTGGACCTAGCCTCAACTACAGTAATGCGTTATGTCGAAGCTGGTACAGGACACATCTTTGATATCGATTTGGTATCTGGCCAAGAAACTCGTGTGTCGCAAATCTCTGTACCAGTCGCTGAGAAGGCGGTGATTAGCCCGAATGGCACCTATGTCGCTATCCGCTCAGGACTTGGTAATGAAGGTCTTGTGACCTTGATCAATCTTTCTGATCTGGCAAACCCTTCAAGTACCAAACTCCCGAACCTCATGCGTACGTTTGCCTTTGGGTACAACAACGAGCTCTTATTTACCGAAATCGCTCTCGGGCAAACCGAAGGAAAGGGGTACCTACCAAGCACAGCTACCACCCGACGTCTCTTTGCCGCACCGTTTGTCGCGCACGAGATGGCCTGGAGTGAGAGTAGTACCACGAACCACATCATTTATACCAAACCAGCGGCCAGTATGATTGGCTATGCGTATGAAGTGACTGCCGGGGGATTGAAGCGTTATCCATATAGTGGATTTGGACTAACCATCACCCAAAGCGGGGGAGTACGGTTTGTTGGACGCCTCATGGACGGTGGGTACCGTGCAGTGGTTATAAATGCCGCTGGTCAGGGCAATGAATCACCCGCTGCTTTGATACCAGAAAAATGTGTGGCCGGCACCAATAACCGCCAATCGCAGTACTGTGCCAGTCCGTTTGCATTAACAGAGCGTAATTTCCCTGACGCTTGGTATAAGGGTCAGTACATCAGTAATGACAATATCTGGGAAATTAAGGAGGGGAGTGCCAGTATGGTCGCATTCCCTAGCCAAACGATAGGCCGCAATCTCGATATTACAAACCTCCGCCTCAGTAACGACAGCAAAATGTTATACTTCACCAACCGCACAGATAACACCCTCTGGCTTTATGAAATCTAGTTTCCTGGTAATTCTTTCATTCTTTATATTGCCAACTATAGTTATGGCCGGGGGGAGTGAGGGGTTTGTGCCACTTGTTGGTATTCCTGGACTTGATAAAGAACCGGACTTCAACTCATACGTCAATGCATTGTATGCCCTTGCTATTAGTGTTGCAGCTTTGATTGCGGTCATTCAGATTGTGATTGGAGGGGCGCAGTACATGATGGACGACCTCATCACCCACAAGAGTGCGGCCAAAGAGCGCATCAAGAACGCTCTTATTGGTCTTTTGATTATTATTGCAGCAGCGCTTATTCTCACCACTATTAATAGTGACCTCACACATTTGAATATTAATGCGCCGAGGATTGAGATGGATAATAGTAAGCCAGATCCAGTATTGGATGATTTCGAAGAAATTTGTTCTGCGGCTACGACAAACAATACTAAGTGTGGTTATGAAAATTGTGATGATATTGTATACCGCAACGCAAAGCCAAATCCTAATGCCACCGACCTATCTCAAGTACCTACTTTAAACGAGACTTGTTTTCAAATATGTCGTGATGTATACCAGGGTATTTTTGACACTGCGTGGAAAAATCAATGTTTCTATACTCAAGCAGTTGCTGACCAATGCGACCCTCAACAAAGTATCGAATGTTGTGAGGTATTAAAAAAGGGAAACTGGGACAGCAGTATGCGTAACAATAATTGTCAAGGGTTGGATGAAGCGAAAGAAGACAGAATTGTAGACTGCTACAAACAACGTATGACGTGGGACGATAGTAATGACACCTGCCGTAATGCTGTATGTGACATGAATACCGACGCCCGCTGTTGTACATATTGGGCAGAAGGTACATATGATAACACGACTAAAACCTGTTCGACCGATGTGACTCTGCCTGAAATTGATCCAGACACAAAATATAATTATGATGGGAAACCAGTACAGATA
>CALMKR010000110.1 GCA_937867625.1 uncultured bacterium
GATCTTCTACCATACATAAAATAGTATGGAGCATCTACCATAAAAGAAGGATTCTTGTTGTAGTAAACTCAATATCTACAACCACTCCTTCTTTGTTAAAATAAAGAAGGAGTGGTTCATAACGTGTGTAAGCCATTTTAAATGTTTTACTGTAAACGTAATACAAATATTGTACTAAGCCCTTCTAACAAAATAGGACTACTATGAACTACGAGCTTTTATCTTTAGCCTTGATGTACATCTCAATTGTTATGCTCACATTAAGTGTTTTCCTAATGTTTTTATTTATAGACTCACGCACAAATGAGCTGCGTGATCGAGTAATTCATATTCTTATTAGTGCATCGTTTTTTGGAATTTTAATCTCATTTAACATAATGTTTACACTTGATTTTATTGAACGTCTGCCATAAAAGAAGCCCCTACCATTATGGTAGGGGCTTTGTTACAAGTTATTTGGTTACAACAGTTGCAGCAAGTTTTGTTACAATAGCGTTTAGCAGCTTATCCAAAGCACCGCCAGTGAATCCAGCAGTGGTAGAGATATAGGCAGATACATACGCATGAGTATCTTGCCTACAAGCTGCTTTAGCTTGATACACCAGCTCGTTATCATTGATGGTGAAGGCAACATCGATAGGCGATGCGGTGTTGCCTGCCTGAGTTACTGTAATTTCTGGAACTGGCAAAATAGGATTGTCAGGGATTAGTGCCATTTGTATTTCTCCTTATTGTTCCTGTTAAGCAGGATTGCCTAACAGACTTTGTTGGTGAACGATAAACAACCTTTTCATCCACCCTTTACCATATCGCTCAAATTTAGCTAATCTGGAATAGAATACAGCCCTTGCTGTCAAGTATAACGTAAGGGCTTCTTTATTATTTATTGCTTCTGTTATTGTAGCATTCCCAATAACTCCATCTTCTTTTAGCCCTAAAGCTCTTTGCAACAACTTTACAGAAGTAGTACACCCACTGTTTATAGCGCAATCAAATAATACATTAGCTATTGCAAAAGGTACGCTATCTCCTTTAATAGGAGTCCAAAAATCATTGTAGTAGATCGTCTTAGCATCTTCTATTGTCAACGATTTAATATCCACAAAAGGGTAGGATGCTGCAGAAACGCCGTACTTTGTTCCATTTAGTTTTCCAACCCCTTTCCTTCCCCCTGTCCAATTACCAGTGTCCTCTGGGTCTTGTGTATAACCACCCTCTACGCCGATAACATTCTCAAAAGAGAGATTAAATGCCTTACTATACCTGTTATCGGCCATTATATCCCTCTGTAGATGCCTCTCTTAGGTATATGGCTATAGCACCACTGAAGCTAGACAGGCCAATAAGCCACGGCTGTGCAATAGGAACTGGAAGTGCACCAGGTATACCAGCCCATGTTGAAGGCTCTTTAATTCGCCCCATTATTATACCCTTCTTTTCTTAATTTGTCAATACTTTGCTGCAAAAATTCCACTTTAGTTTCCAAGGTTCTCACCATAACTTTTAACTGAGAGTTTTCCTCTTGCGAGGCTAAACGCTCTTCTCGTAGAATCTTGTTCTCTTCTCGCAGCTCTTTGTTTAAATAAACAAGCTCGTCAATCTGTTCTCGTAACAATTCTACAATCTCTTTGCGAGCATTCTCGCTATCAATAGCTGTCCCTAGCCCAATCCACTTGGCGAAGATAGAGCGAAAGAAGAAGGCTACCCCAATGATTGTCCCTCCCACTCCTCCCGCTGTCATAGCAGCTTGTTGTGCATCCACTCCTTCTAGCACAGACACCCTTTCTAGGCCATTTAAACAGCCACTGTTACGTTGTATACATCTTGAGGAGTGACTGTATTCATCACATTACTGAAGCCATTGTAGCCCCCTTGTATGGCTGCCATAGCTGTATACTCACTGCACCACCACTTCCTGTCGTCTTGCCAATTACGGTTGAAGCCTAGACCCAGCACACCGAACGTGTCATAAGGTTTACCAAGCTGTGCAATCAAATATGCCATAGCTGCACTGTAATCACTTACGGGAAGCTCTCTAAATTCCCATTCGCTTGACCTAGCCTTAACCTTCTCCAAAGGAGTTTGCACAACACCATCAGGCCAGATAGCCTCAAAGACAATGTTACGCTTCTTGTCAACTACTCCGACATGACTCCATTTGCTATTTGTTTTCCACCGAATTACCTTGCTACCAATGGTATTGCTGTTTACAAAGATAAGTCGCATATTATTCTTCCCACTTGATTGAATCCACTTCTTGTACAGTGGTGGCTTCACTCACACGTTGCTTTAGAGTTTGAGCTTTCTGGAAATTATCCATCCCTTGATTCACCATTGCTGCATAGAACATTTTCCACATTTCCACACTAACAATAGGAACATACCCATTATCCATATGCTTCCATCCGCCAGGCCAACTATCTGGTAAACTACCAGTGTTTAATACATACCCATTTACACCATTAATGTCTTCTCTCGATAACTGGTCACAGGCAATGCGGGAATCGAGAAACATGAACCAAGAGTTGTTA
>CALMKR010000111.1 GCA_937867625.1 uncultured bacterium
AGAGTGCGGTGAGAGCTGCGCGGTGCAGCAACCTTGTGTAGCTTTTGTAGTGGGTTGCGTCGTGGTCCTGAGTACGCAAGGGGGGTGTGGCCGAAGCTTGGGGTGGGGGTCCTCGCGCCCGCCCGCGCGTGACACGCGCTTATACCCCCGCCGCGCGTGCGCGCGTCGCTTGTACCATAGCTTCAAGTCGCCGGTGTCATTCCGCACCAGTGCCGGTGTCAAAGCGCACCGCCTCGGTGTCGGAGTGACACCGGATGATGCACCGCGCATCGTGATTCGGGGTCAAAGTGCACCGCCTCCCGACGCAAAATCAACTACTTATCGGGTGGCACACCGAGTGCAGTAACTCTTTTCGCCTAGTCGCACCGATTCGTCGGGAAGTGATACTAGGCGCATGAGTCACCCAGCCGATGATAAAGCTGCGTGGCTATCTTGCCCTATGCCGCGCCAGATACACTGACACTGGCTTCGTGTGACGCTTTATCAAGCGTATAACGAGCTAATAGCGAGCTTAGATGGGTCATGCCAGCCTTGGGGGAAACAAGGCTGTTATAGGCGATTTAAATGCGAAGGCTGTCGAGTCTGGCATTACTATCGTTAGTTGCTTGTATCTTGGTCTTTGGGCCTAAGCTTGCGCGTCGCGCAAGCCATCCAAAGTCCAAAGACCAAGTCTAGAGGCAATTAAGCCCGAAGACATAGGAGTCAACAATGACACAAGAAGAAGCACAACAACGAATCGCGGAACTGGAAGCAAAGCTTGCAAGAGCATTGAAGCCAAAGACTAACACCATCAAGGTAAGCCCTAAAGGCGCTGTATCTGTGTATGGCTTAGGAAAGTTCCCAGTCACGCTATACTCTAGCCAATGGGAAAAGCTATTCGGGATGCAAGAAGAAGTTAAAGAGTTTATTATGGACCACACCAGTGAGTTGTCTGTGAAGGACAGCGTCGAGGTTGCCAATGGGTAGTGCAGATATGTTCGAGCTGCTGATATGCGTTAGCGTATTGGCAGTGAATATTGCAGTTGTGATAGCGTTCACCGAGCTAAGGCTTGGTGAATAATGGAACAGCTTATGACTATGGCATTGGTTATGATATATGCCTCGTGCGTCGTGGCAATGGCAGATGATAACAAGCCGAAGAAGAGTAAGGCAGTGCGTTACTGGGTCGTGGATGGTGTGCGTTATGATGCCAAACTCGACGCAATTTTGAAGGCAATTGAGGGTAAAACTCCAAGTGTCGTGGAATGCACGCAAAAACCAGTGGAAAAACTGGTAAAATAGTTACGGAAAGTTACACTCAAGGGGGGTTTATAAACCTTTATATATATTACCAAATAGTTCAATACTTACCTAAGTTACTATAATCTACTTTTTTCTTATTTATATTTATATACTCTTTTAAAGAGATATATCTGTAACAATAAATAAAATTTTAAAATTCCCTTTAAATTTCAAGCACGTTACAGTGTTACAGCAAAATCATTTTCTTGGTGTAATGCGCGACGCGCCATCCGTAACTATGCCACAAAACTAAGCATGCTGCACCACATCCAACAATTAACGCAGCACCGCAAGTGCAGTACCGCTGATGGGGGGTAAAAATTTGTGACACAGAGTACCTGGATCTAATCTAACTTACGACGCAATCTCAAGGAATCTTGAGAAAACTGCACACGAATCGAGCATGACACACCACGCACCAAGATCCACATCCAATGCGCGGCACGTCACACAAAACACCCCAAAACAAGTGTAACTTTATCCATTTAATACACCGAAAACCCACTGCCATCTGCAACCAATTGCATTTGAGCACACAATTTCAACAACAAAAACAAGAAAGGAATTTCACTGCAATGAACATCGAACCAAGCTACACGCAGTGCAGCGACGTGGAACTGACAGGTCCCACGCCTCAAGCTTCATGTCATACCACCCGTATAGACAGTGAAGGAACATGGTATATACACACTGCATATCTTAAGGCTACGTCTATCAATAGGATAGGTTATGGTCCTTACATAATTAATAAGCATGGAGTACATGAACACGTAACCCAGATATGTGAGACATCAGACCTATGGTGGCAGTTCACAAACAAGACAATGAATAAGCAAAGGAAAAGACACAACTGGAGTTACTATGAATGGCTTTAATCAAACAGTAAGAACAAAGCTTACCCATAAGGGTGAGAAGATACAGATCACGACGCCATACGAGCGAGACTACGTACCATACCAACCCCTGGTGTCACCGGAGGATAACCATAGACACGCAGCATCGACGCTCATAAACAGGCATCTATCACAGGACATGTACACCCTGGCGTCTGCATGGATAGACATAGAACACATGCTCGAAGCAGTGCACGTAGTGGTCTTCATACCACTGGTGTCACAGCCCGAGGGCTACGCTACACCACAGGCCCAAGGTTCAACGATCGGACCCCACCCCGACCCAACTATAGAACAGCAACAAACTCTCGCCACAGAGGCGGGACTAAACACAAAGGAGACAACATGAAGGTATTTGCACAGGTTATTGGAGGCGATGCGGTCCAGTACACATTACAAGAGGGGGCTACAATAGCGGACCTTAAGAAACAGGAGCCTAAGTTTGCTAGCTACCAAGCTTCAATCAATGGCGACTCGGCAGATGACAACGATGAGCTATCAGACTATGCGGTCGTTACATTTTCTGAGAAAATAAAAGGTGCCGCACCACGTCATAATTAATTGTTGACACCATTGCAGTGGGGCGCTTGCGGTTGCTTGCGCCTTATGCTTTACGAAAGGATAGAACAATGACTGATATGACAACAAGAGTAGAGTTGAATAGAATATATGGGACTCCACCACTGCCAGTTATGCCGTATGAGTATGTACCCATAGTAGTGGGACATGTAGACCATGGCAGTACAGTAGTGCTACCGAAGGAGCCGGTCAGTGCTAACACATACGTGAAGGCACAGCAGACGGCTGCGCTCCTAGGGGTACGACTAACACCTGAGCGACGCGAGCAGCTCAAGGGAATAGCGACGACGGCAGAGGCGAATAGGTTACTCATGGAGTGGAAGGCTGAGCCTATTACACCACTGGTGTTGAGCGAACAGGACAAGATGAACCTGTCTAAGATAGGATCACCGACCTCGAGCCATGAGTACAAACAATTGCTCAAGGATATTGAGATGAGGCACGTCAACATAAACAAAAACCACACTGCCATCGAGAACTACATAAAAGAAATACAAACTATTGAGACAAGGAAGCAGATACTAGAGAACTTGCCTCGATACGATATGGTAGCAGAGGTACAAAAGATACTATCCACTGGATTGTACAAGTTGAACAGCATCAATGAATCGCACATGATCTTTGAGTTAACCAACTTGGTATGTGAACACGTAGACAAAGAGCTAGGTATTGATCTAAGAGTACCTCTCGGGGATTTCATAGTGGTAGTGTACTACGATGGTATGCGCGTAGCTGTTGAGCCATGTAGGCACAACACTAAGGTTAACAATTACGTTCACCCACATGTCAACACATCATACGAAGTATGCTGGGGTAATGCACGAACCATGTACACCAAGACAAGAACAACGTTCGATCTCTCTGGTTTGATGACAACACTGTACACGTTACTCAAGACGTACAACCCCGAGTCACCATACGCGAAGCTAAGAGAATTCGATATGAAGAAGTATCCTGATAAGTACAAGGATGCGATCAAGTACATACCATGCGGTGAGGTAGGTATAGATACGTCAGACATGGATGATAACTATAAGGAAGAACTTGAAGATGTGGATGGTAACACATGGTTTATCTACGATGGATACCATAAGAAATGTTCCATCACTAACATCACGATAGGTGATGACGTACCTTACATCAAGGTAGGAGATGAGTATCAAAGGATCAATGCAAACAGGTACTCATGGACACATAGGGATGACATAACAATAGGAGATGACGAATGAAGGTAGTATTAAGCGAGCTAGTGCATACCAAGTGTATGTACTGGGTAAACAAATGCGATAAGGAAGTAAGTGGGTTTGGTATCACGAGCATCATAGATATGGATGGTATGAAACAAGTGTACGTCCACGATGCGTGGTTACTAGAGCAAGAGGTAGGTGCAGCACACACTGACATCGACGCGAAGGCATTGGGTAAACTAATGCAGCAGTCCCTCGTGCATCCCAAGTATGGTGGTAACAACATAGGAACGTACAAGCTCAACTGGTGGTGGCATTAACTCTTGACATGACATACGAACCACGCTTATGATATTAATATGAATGAATACTATTACTATTTAGGATTAATAGCAGCAGATGGATACTTAACTAGGCACGGAGTAGGGTTAGATCTTTGTGAAAAGGATATAATATTTGCTTGTGCTAAACACTTCAAGTGCCATGAGCCTAAGCAACATGGTAATCTTTGGAGAGTTTTAATTTCTGATAAAGAATTAAGACAAACCATTGTTAACAAAAGGATAAGAACACCGTATAAGAAAGATATGGTGTGGCCGAGCATACCAAAAAAGTACACTAATCATTTCATTAGAGGATACTTTGATGGAGATGGCAGTGCTACACTGGAGGACAACGGACGAGGCACGATTAGAACACGAGCCAATATTCGTGGACCTAAGTTGTTTCTAGAAGGGCTACATAAACACATTGGTATCGGTGGAATAAATCACTCGCATCCAAGATGTAGCACGATAACAATAGGTACTCCATTACTAAAGAAGTTTATTCATATCATATATAAAAATAGTACAATACATATTAAGTATAAGCATGATCGTTTGATGAGTGCCACGAGTCTGGTAACAGGCTCTAGTAAAACCTTCTCTGATTGAGGTGGAAGCCCTAAGGGGTGACACTGCGCAAGCCCTTGGCAGCGTAAGAGACTAAGTGAGAAGGCCCCACTTATGTGGGTGATGCGATAGTCCGATCTAATATGAAAGTATTAGAGGTACGTAGAAATACTGTACCCCTCTAGTAATAGAGAGTAACATATTGTCACATGTAAACATGAACGTATTCTGGAGTAGCACTGACACTGAGACGATCAAGTCTATAGGTAAGAATGGCATGTGCGCAGCTACAGTCTTCAACAAGAAGGATGAGATGCGTTCAGCTATATGCTACAAGACAACACACCAACTATGGGGTGACACCACACAACTGGTAGATGATGTGCCTACGGTATACGAATACATACCAGACGCACGCATACCAGAGTGGGATGCTGAGTTCGTGGCTTGTGTTAAGGAACGGAAGTACGAACCAATAGGTAAGCTACTTGGTAGTAGCGAAGCACACCAGCCGTGGCTTGGTAACTACAAGGATAAGAAGACTAAGTTATCCAAAGAAGAGTATGACTGGGGTATCATCGGCTTAGGTGTAGATGTTGAATGTGAATACCTTAAGGTTCCTAGGAAAAGGTATGTTAAGGATATCGTAGAGAACAACACAAGTACCATCATGGCATATGACATGAAGCTTCAGGCTGGCATAGATAGTGGCGAGCTGGTGTACCATAACAATATACTAGGAGGTAGATAATGGAGGCTATATACAAAGAACACTTAGTAAGACAGTCGGACCTGATACCAGTAGATAAGATAGAAAAGTTGTCAGTGCTAGTGATAGGGTGCGGCGCTATCGGTAGCTTTGCTACGCTTGCGCTTGCGAAGATGGGGGTCGAGCGGTTCACGGTGTACGACCACGACGCAGTGGACATAGTCAACATGAGCAACCAGTTCTATAGGTTCAGTGACATAGGTACGAACAAGGCTATGGCGTTACGCCAGTTGGTGCATGACTTCACGAGGGTTGACATCACAGCACAACCGACGAAGTTCCTACCTGGTATGGTTCACACTGCTGATATAGTTATCATGGCAGTGGATAGCATGGAGGTTAGGGCATCCTTATTCCCACATATAAGAGCGAAGTACTTGATAGATACTAGGATGGGTGCTGAGAAGTACACACAGTACGTAGTAGACATGCGTACTAGGGCTAGCAAGGAAACGTATGAGAAGACACTATACACAGATAGTGAGGCGGTGGCTGAGCGATGCACTGCTAAGTCTACCATATATACAGCACTGACAGCGGGCAGCATGGTATGTAAAGCGGTCAAGAATATACTTGCCAATGAAGCGCATCCTAAGACTATACTTATGGATCTAAACAAATCAACCAACAACGTAATGATGTTTCAGTAGGAGGCATATATGTGGAAGCATAACAAAAAGTTTAAAGGTAAAGTGTTCGTTAGTAGCTACGACAGAACAGGCAAGGATCGTGTGTTCACACTATCAATGCCAGGTACTAAGGTAGCTAGATCATTTGAATCATGGCAACAGGCGGTGAAAGATGGCTGGTCCAAAGTTAAGTAACCAAGCACTGGTAGTGTGGGCTGTGATAGGACTCTTGTTCCTCGCAGCTGCCATCGCTACACCACGAGGCAATGATCAACGATCAATCAGGCGTGCGTGTTTCTCTAAACAGATACACATGTGTGGTGATCTACTGTGTGAGTCAAGCGATAGTGATGTACCAGAACATATAATGCGTTCGATGTACCATATACTAGAAGATTGTATCAGTAGACCAGAAGCAATAGAAGATCAGTACTATGACAGTACAATGCAGAGTAGGATGTTAGATGAATACTAAAGTGTTCTTACTACAAGATGACAAGGGCGAACAGCTTGAGACGTTCAGTCTTGACCAACATCTGGTGTCGTTGCTACGCACTGAGGTGGCAGCATCGTTGTTCAAGCTTAGGTATGGTGAGACTATAAAAGTTATTGGATATAACCAACAACACTACACAATCACTGCAATGGGGTACGTAGAAAATAAAAAACCCACTGGTGTTTAGTCAGTGGGCAGTACAAAAGTATCGTAGAGGTAGGCTAGAATACTCTGCATTAAGTTGCAAACTAGTTGACTCTTTATATAGTGTCAATCAATTCTTTTCATTCAATTTAAATTAAAGGTAGGACAAATATGCAAATTCAAATACTGGGATTGCGCGATTATTATGATCACAGGCGCAAGATGAACAGGAAGTCTACTCGATTCTTTGAGAATGGGTGGAGATTAAACAGCATACAGGAAGTATTCGGTCCAGAGTGTATTGAGTTAGTGAACAAAATTCCAGAGCATCAAAGGTTTAACCTATACTATACAGCAGCGCATTGCTTTGAAGATAATAAACGACGCATGTATGAGATGCACATTATACCATTTGATATAGATAACATAGAGTACAATGAAGGGTACAAGGATACATGCATGGCTGTGGCTAACTGTGTAGCTAGAGCCACGGGTGTACCAGTGGATAGGTTAGGTGTTCTATTTAGTGGTAATGGGGTACAAGTTATAGTTAACATAACTACTCCAATAGTAGATGTTGCTTACTTTGATCAGTATAGAAAACACTATGGTGTTATATGCGCGAAGCTTGAAGCTGAGCTGCGTACAGCAGGTATTAAAGGTGAGGTGGACCCAACTGTATTCGATGATGCCAGGATTCTAAGGTTACCACACACGTACAATGAGAAGAAAGACAAGCCTAAGCGTATGGCTGAGGTCATACAAGGAAGCGTCCAGCCAGTGGAGTGGGACATTGTAGGTATCTCTGGAATTGATGAAGCTAATGTAGAGGTATTATCAGATGCAGTGCTAAAGAACTACGCGAAGCCTGACTCCGACGCAGTAGTACAGGAGTGTGGCTTCATACAACACTGCAAGAATAGCCCAGCGATTGTTAAAGAGTACGAGTGGTATGCTATGATCAGCATAACAGCAAGGCTTGATGAAGGTGAGAAGTTAACACATGACCTATCGGCTGGGCATCCACAATATAATTCATTTGAAACAGAAGCAAAGATTCAACAGGCCCTAGCATCGGCAGGTCCTAGGACTTGCGCGAATATATCCACGATGTTTGAAGGGTGCAGGGACTGCAAGCACTGGGGTAATGTCAAGAGTCCCATACAAATTAAGGGGCCAGAGTACATAGCTAGCCAAGACTTCGGGTATCGTGAGCGCACAGTGGACAGCAAGGGTAACGTCAAGTCTGGTAAGCCAGCCTTCAATGACATCATCAAAGCGTTCTCTGTCCTTTATAACTACCGAGTCATGAGCGATACCAAGCAGACGTACATCTTTAAGGACACCCACTGGGTTGAGTTCGAGGAGTTGTTTATACGGCAGTGGTTGGCTAATATAATTAAGCCTAGTCCTACTATGGCTGAGTCACGCGAAGCACTATACAGATTACAATCTGCCAATGTGGTGGATCGTAACGAGTTCGCAAGCACAGCAGTGGGGATGTTGAACTTCACCAATGGTATCTACAGTATCAACGAGGACAAGTTGTACGAGCATGGACCTGAGTACGGGTTCTTCTACGTTATACCCTATGCGTATGATGCAGCTGCAACAAGTCCTAAGTGGGATGCGTTCTTACTCCAGATCATGAACGGACGCCAGCACTTGGTTGACCTACTCATGGAGTACGCTGGTTACTGCCTTAGCTACGACTCATGCTGGGCGCAGAAGTGTTTGGTACTTAATGGCACTGGTAGTAATGGTAAGTCTGTATTCATGGAGACACTAGGTAAAGTAGTTGGCCCTAATAACGCCAGCTCCATACAACTGCAAGATATGTTGGGTAGTCCAACAGCACGATTCAATATGATGCACAAGATGTTTAACTATTCAGATGAAACAAGTAGCAAAGTGTTCAGGGAATCTGCACTGTTTAAGTCACTGGTACAAGGTGGCACTATGGCAGTGAAGAAACTCTACGTTCAAGAGACACACGTAGAGAACAAGACTAAGCTTATCATATCATGCAATGAAGTACCCAGCTCTAACGATAGCACACATGCTTTCTTCAGAAGGTTCATCATAGTACCATTTGATTTTGTTATTAGCCCCGATGATCCTGGGTTTAACCCAAGGTTAAAGGAAGACCTATGGGAAACAGAACTACCTGGTATATGCAATGCGATCATTAGATCGTACAAGAAATTGATAGAGAATAAAAGATTTACAGATGCGCCCGAATCATTAGAGATGGTTCGTGAATTCCAAAGGGAGACCAACACAGCACAGCTCTTCGTAGAGGACTGCGTTGAATTTACAGAAAGCTTCGATGACATAGTGGAGAACTCTTTACTATACCAACAGTACGTACTGTACTGTGAAATGAGTAACTATGATCCTTTGAATAGCATCGTGTTCTTCAGAAGGGTGCAGCGACTCCAAGGTATGAATACAAGGATGACTGAGATAAAAAGAATAAACAATAAAGCAGTGCGAGTTCGCACTCGAATGAAATTAAACAAAGAATGGTAGGTAGTATGAGTAAAGAATTAGATTGGTTTAGAGATAAGGTTGGCACAACAATAGGGGAAGCTTCTATGCTTTGGAGTGAGATACCCCATGGTGTGTTCAATAGTACGAAAGCACAGCTCCTTAGCGAACGTCTGCTAAATGATTACGAGGCACTGTTAACAAAGATTAGTTTGCTAAAGCAAGACTATGAATCATTGAAGAGATCACGAAGCGTGTTGTTTGAAACAGCAGAGAACATCATGGAATTAAATCACACAGTCAATAAAGAAAAGTATGATCTTGAGCAAGAGCTGTTCAAGTACAGGATGAAGTACGGAGAGTTAGTTTAATGAGGCCTTTATGGAAGCACCAAGAACACGCACTTAGCATTGGTATGTGTGTTAGAGATCTTGCACTATTTATGGAAATGGGTGTGGGTAAATCAAGAACGATGATTGAGATTCTCAGACGCAAGTACGCAGAAGTAAACAGGGTACGACGCACGTTGATATTCAGTCCTATCATAGTATGTGAGAACTGGAAGCGAGAGTTCGCTATGTACTCTAAGGTTAATCCGCGAGACATCGTCGTACTTACTGGACCTGGTAAGAAAAGAATCCTAACACTTCTAAAAGAATTAGGACAAGATCTTAATGCCAACAAAATTATAATCACTAACTACGAAGCAGTGGAGAACGATGACATCTTTGCAATACTAACCCAGTGGAATATAGAGATCATAGTATGCGATGAATCCCAACGACTCAAGAACCCCGACTCAGTACGCGCTAAGAAAGTGGTAACCCTTGCAGATAAAACACAGCACAACTACATCCTAACAGGAACACCGATACTTAACTCAAGCTCTGACATCTTCATGCAGTTCAGGATATTAGACAGAGGTCTAACGTTCGGTAAGAACTTCTATACATTTAGACATGAGTACTTTGAAGACGAGAACGCACGACGCAAAGGCACACAAGGGTACTTCCCCAAGTGGGTTCCTAAAGCGCACACGTTTGCAGTGCTCCAAGATCTGATTAGTAAGTCAGCACTACGAGTACTTAAGTCTGAGTGTTTAGATCTACCACCACTGGTACGGCAGGTTGTGCAAGCAGAGATGAGTGCTGAGCAGAAGAGGATGTACAAGGAAATGATGAACGAGTATATCACCTGGCTCACTACAAAGAAGGAAGAACCACGCGCAGTAGTCGCCCAACTTGCAGTCACTAAAGCACTGCGGTTACAGCAGATCGTTACTGGTTTTGCCAAGGATGAGAACGGTAGTGTGCACAGACTGGACAGTGTGCCGCGACTCAAGGTGTTGGAGGAACTACTAGTTGACCTGACTCCACACTCCAAGGTAATCGTATGGTCCATGTTTAAAGAGAACTACTTAATGATTGCAGAGTTGTGCAACAAGTTAGGTATCAAGTATCGTGAGATCCATGGTGACATTAGCCACAAGGATAGAGAGCAGAACATGAAGGACTTTAGATCTGAACCTGACATTAAGGTTATGATAGCAAATCAAGCAGCAGGTGGGACAGGTATCAACCTAGTGGAAGCAAGCTACGCTATCTACTATAGCAAAGGGTTCAAGCTAGAAGATGACTTACAATCGGAAGCACGAAACTACAGGGGTGGGTCAGAGATACACGACAAGGTTACAAGAATAGACATCGTAGCTAAGGGTACGATTGACGAATTGATTACAGAAGCATTAGCAAATAAACAATCCGTCGCAGATAATATTCTGGGATGGAACTTAAAGGAGGTAGGAAGTGAGTGACGAAGAACAACTGGAGTTATGGGATGAACCCAAGACACCAGTGAGTGAGGACAAGCTTGAGCTATTGGATCAAACCATAGCAGAGCTACGCACGGCGCGTGAAGCACGCGACTTGGCAGAGTCTAAGTATAACATTGAAGCAGCATCGTGCAAGGTTATAGAAGACAAACTTATGGGACTGCTTAAAGCAGTGGGTAGGGATAGCTTCAAAACCCCTGGTATAGGTACTGTATCTATCACGCATAGACAGAACTTCACGACGCCTAAGACAGGCGAAGACAAAGTAGCCTTGTTCAACTACATCAAGGGACAGTACGGTGAGGAAGTGCTACGCTCTATGGTAAGCATACACTCAGCAACTCTTAACTCGTGGGCTAAGAAGGAACTGGAAACAGGAGCATTAGTTATTCCAGGGTTAGGACAACCAACAGCAACAGAAATAATAGCGTTCAGAAAGGACACAAAATGAGCAGAGAGAATTTCTTTATAAAGGTTCACACAATAGATACCGATAAGGTTAAAGGTTCGGAGGTATTACTCCATGCTGATCATATCGTAGCCATTGTTAACCTAGACAACAAGGGATCAACAGTATTAACAATCACTGGTGTAGTGTACACGGTTCGCGAAGCAGCTGCCAACATCATGGAGAAGCTAACGAAGTTTAACGTAGGAAGGGAATTAACATGAGTAAAGATCTAGCAACTAAACAAGCAGGAGCCGTAAGCACAGACCTAGCAGAGTGGGGCAATGATGTGCACGTAGGTAAAGACCTACTGATATCTAAGGTGCTAACCATGCAGGCTATGAGTGAACTAGTAGTAGAGTCCGACGCCAAGATGGGCGAGTTCCGCGACTCAATCACTAAAGAACTCCTTGGTGATATCACCAAACCAGTAGCGTTCGTACCATTCCACTGCATTAAGAAGTGGGACATCTCTGAGTCAGAGAATGGAACAGACTTCAAGTGGGTCAAGTCAGTACCAGTAGTAGAAGATCCAACACATCCTGACTACAACGATAACTGGGAGTGGACAGTACAAGAAGCTAACAAGACTATCAAGCGTGTCAGACGCTTAGACTTCTTCTGCCTTATCGCAAGCCAGATTGGAAATGGTGGATTGCCAGTGACTATCAGCTTTAGATCTACTAGTTACAAGGCTGGACAGATCTTATTTAATCAGATGTATGTACGTAACAAGATGGTTAAGAAATCCCCAGCTGGTATCGTTATGAACCTAGGTGGTATCAAGGATAAGAATGAGAAGGGTACGTTTGTGGTAACACAAGCAGTCCCACTACGCGATGCTACATCTGCGGAACAGAATGAAGCATTGACTTGGTACAAACTAATCAAGACATCTACCGTTGTGGTTGATGAATCAGATAATACCAAGGGAACTTCACCTACACCAAACGTAGAAGAAGCTTCAGCTGGTAGGTTCTAATGAAGCAATGCAGAGCTGACCATTTACATACAGCATTTAAAAGAAATCTTTATTGGGTGGAAAAGGACGGCTCTGTATGGTGCGCGGAAAAGAAGTGCGGATTTCATACAAGACCCTCGCATAAAATGAAGACAAAATACAGAACACACAAAGGTGCAGGGTACTATATAATTCAGATATGTGTAAATAATATTAAATTCTATTACCCTGTTCATCAGGTTGTATGGTCGTACTTTCATGGGACTCCAGTGGTTGGGCAAGAAATAAATCATATTGATTGTGACAAAACAAACAACCGTATAAGTAATTTAGAAATAACAAGCAGAAAGGGAAATGCAATGCACGCATACATTAACAATCGTATGTTAAAAGAAAGATGTAAGGTTACAGGAAGGATATTAAAATGATTCTACTTTTAGATATCGAATCGACGGGCCTAAAGCCTGGGGTTGATCGTGTCGTTGAGTTAGGCATGATGGTAACATCTGAGGACTACACAGTTGTGCATAACAAGTATAGCAAATTGATTTGGGACGACACATATCCAGAGATGCTACCTGAAGTGACGGCAGTGAATGGCATCACTACTGATATGCTAAAGGGTAACAGCATACCACCATGGGTGGCTTGCGCTGACATCGAAGCGTTGATGTATTCATACGGAGTACGGTACATTATTGCTTACAACGCACAGTTTGATAAAGAGTTCATTAGCAGAGAGATGCAGGTAGTTGGTAAGACTAAGTACCAGGACTACAAATGGTTATGTGCTATGGCAGATGTGAAGGCTAACATGAAGTGTTCTTCATGGAAGCTTATGCACGTAGCTCTTGATCATGGTGTGACTGTCAATCCAAAGGAACTACATAGAGCTATTAACGATGTGGAGTTAATGAGGCAGATGCTTGTAGCAGCCGACGCTAGACCAACGGAGATGTACGCATATCAGCAATCACCTAACGTATACGTGCAAGCCCATGTAAAGAAACCATGGGATGATGATGGTCTTAGTACACAGCAGGCTAAGAAACTAGGCTTCTCTTGGGAGAAGGCTCGTGGTGATAGCAGGATATTTCAAAAGACTTGGGTAAAAAGAATAAAAGAATGTGACCTATTAGAACAACAAGCCACGTTCCCATTTATAACAACAATCCTATAGGAGGATATATGATTAAAGAAACTACGATTAGAAAACCGATCAAGAAGCCAGTGAACTCACAGGTAACTTTTGCTACAGAGACTAACAAGAAGATCACTGTGGTATCTAAGAAGCTAGGAGTTACTCGCAGTAAACTGATTAACTCTATCGTGACAACAGCACTAGCTAAACGGAAGTAACAACCTGGAGGTAGGCTATGTTTATTTCCATCGACACAGAAAGCACGGGCCTAGAGGAGAGTGACAGACCGTTCTGTGCAACTATCTCTGGGCAAGGGTTCGATGTGTACACTGAGAATCCAGAGGAGGCACGAAGCTTAGTTCATAGTGCCAATGGTTTGTATCTTCAGAATACTAAGTTCGACGCACGTATGTTATCCCACTGGGGTATCGACGTGTTCAAGAGACCAACGTATGACTGCGCGTTCATGTCTAGGATACTACGCAATGATCACTTGCAGTATAGCCTATCAGCTCAAGCTAAACGGCAGGGTATGGAGAAGTCCACTGCCGTTGATGCAGCTCTCAAAGCGGGTAACCACTACGAGCAGCGAAGGGATTACTTCGGTAGACCATATAAGGTTCCACGTTACGACCAAGTGGATAGGAATATTCTTAGGCAGTACGCGATCCTTGATTCAAAGATAACGTACAATCTTGGCACATACTATCATACAGTTGCAGATGCAAACGATCGTGTGGTAATGGATATGGAATCTCGGCTTACTCCAGTGTGCTACGCTATGGAGCGAAGAGGTGTGATGCTTAATAGAGAGTACACGCTTCGTGGTATGTACCATGAGAAGGCACTGCTAGATGGGTACAAGAAACAGTGGAAGGATAGAACAGGTGCTGACTTTGTTAACTCAGCTAAGTCTGTGAGTAAACACATTGCAGCATCCTTACCTCTAACAGATGATAGTAACCCATCCCTAACTGACGATGTTATAGAAGAACTTCTACCAACTGTGTCTGAAGGTGACAAGGAACGGCTGCTCCTAGTGCGTAACATTAGAACATACGATAAGCGTATCAGTACATACTATGAGTCATACCTAAATAAGGCAGGGCTAGTGGATGACGTTGTACATCCCACTATGTGGCAAGCAGGTACACGTACAGGGCGCTTTAGCTATAGTGATCCGAATCTTCAGAATATACCAAAGGAAGAGGATAGTGTTGAACCATTCGTTATCAGAGGGTGCTTCAGACCTAGACTTGGTTACTCTTTCATATCATTTGACTATAGTCAGATGGAGTACCGTATGCTCGCTGATTACGCAGGTGAGATGGACGTTATCAATGCAGTGGTAGCAGGGAAGGACTTCCACCAAGTCACAGCAGACATGTTTGGTGTAACGAGGAAGATGGCAAAGACTATCAACTTCGCTATTCTATACGGAGCAGGTGATGCAAAGCTTGCGTTGATGCTAGGTATCAGCGTACAGGAAGCACGACGCTTGAAGGATAAGTACTTTATGGCACTGCCAAAGGTTGAACGTTTGGTGAATGACATCATATCAGTTGGCAGGGGTCGTGGCTTCGTGAACAATTGGATAGGTAGAAAGCTATACGCTGATAAAGAACACTGCTACGCTCTTCCTAATCACTTGATTCAAGGTGGAGGGGCTGACGTTGTGAAGCTTGCAATGATTCAGATAGCGGATTATCTTAAAGGAAAAGATGTTCACATGGTACTACAGATTCACGATCAGTTAATATTTGAGTATCCCAATGGCATGGATATGACCTACGCCAGGGGTATTAAAGAAATAATGGAGAACGAATACATTAGTAAGTCAGGTAAGATGAAGCTTACTGTGGACTGCTCTGTATCAGGAAATTCAATAGCAGAACGAGACATGAGAAAGGTTGCTCTATGACACCAGATTTAACTATGTATAAATTGTTTAAAAAGCTTAAGGAAAAGTACCCATCTGTCATGGTGACTGTTACAGAGTTTGATATAATAAACGCTCCAGATCTAATCATGAATAACACTGGTTATGTACAGTTGGTAGAGCGTAAGTTCAAAGAGAAGGGCTTGCGCATTACCAGGTTCTCTCATAACTATAAGACTAATGAACTAGGGCTTGTGTTTCTCGCAGGGGATAGTGTGCTACAGAAGTCATTTGAAGTGCACGGATTGGTAGGGTACAATGTCACGAACACCGAAGAACTATGATGACCAACTCGTGGTTCTAGAAGACCATTTAATCCTAGGCTGGAGTATCAACGTATCTCTTCGCAGAGCTGGAATCTCGCAGCTTCAGTACTCAGCTTTACTAAAAGAAGACGAAAGACTCCAAGCTCTTGTAGCTAGGTATAGGAAGAGAACTACTACCAAGAATGGTGTGACCTACGAGCGCATCATGCACGCATCGGAACTTCTTCCTCCTGAACCAGAACCCACACTAGTGGAGTCATCCGAACTGGTATTACCAAGGGGGAGACATGGCTAAGAAAAATCCAGAAACATTGTTCAAGGAAATAGTACAGCGACATCTGGCTGATATAGAAGACCTATGGGTAGTGAAGGTACAGCAGGTGACTCTTCGTGGTACACCTGACATGCTCATCTGCTACAAGGGTAGGTTCTTCGCGTGGGAATTAAAGACAGACGTGGGCGTTGCATCGAAGCTTCAGCTACACACAATAAACAAAATAAACAAAGCAGGTGGGGTGGCACGAATTGTTACACCATCAAATTTTCAACAATGTTGGGAGGAGTTATTAAATGCAGATCAATCTAAATGAAGTAATCTATAAGATGCTTTTACTAGAAGCCAGTAGATGGGTAGGGGTAAAGGAGCAAGGTGGGAACAACGAAGGCCAAGTCATCGAGATGTTCCAAAAGGCAGTGGATGGTAAGGATAGTCGCGAGCCGTGGTGCATGGGTAAAGTACAGAGCGATTGCATGTGGGCGCTTAAATACTTTGAAGTAGCACATCCGCACATCGTGGGATTCATGAAGCTAGCCTTATACCCCAGTGAGCACTGCTTAACTGTATGGCACAAAACTCCAGAGATCTGTAGGACTACCAGTCCTTACCCTGGGTGCGTGGTTATCTGGCAGTATGGCAACACAGCTAATGGTCACACAGGCATCGTTCAATCTATCGAAGGTGACAAGATGAAGGTAATCGAAGGCAACACTGGTGATGGCCTAGGAGTCGTTAGAGATGGTGATGGTGTATACATACGTACTAGAAGTACTAAAGGGACTGGTGATATGAAAGTCGTGGGCTTTCTTGAGCCGTTTGTTTTTCCAACACAAGCTTCACAAGTATAGGTTTGAAAGAGTTTAAGTACTCTTCTTTCATTTTTCTAAAGGTAACAGGATCAGTACAGATTAACCCATTGGCTTTTGTCAGTGGGTGGATAGCTATAGGTTGCTCTGATATGATCACGTTAGCACGATCCACGACACTATGCTCACGCACCTCTGATAAGTCAGTGTCTACAAAGTACACTGGTATCGGGTACTCATTGCATGCTGCGAGGCTAAGGGCGAATATTAATGATGTCCGTCTGAGTTTTAGCTTTACGCCTTCTAATTTCATTCTTCTCTTCCTCGGTTAGACCATCAACAGCCATTAAGTTTTGATCAATAAGTACTTGCTCATAATCAGCTAGTGCTTTAGCTACAGCTTTCTCAATCTGATCTTTAGCTACTTCCTTCTTAAACTTTTCCTCTGCGATGGCCCAGATTTTGACAACAATCCAGGACAGGAAAGCCTGCCCTGAACTGCTAGCGCCTATTCTAATGATTAGGTTCGCTAACCATGCCATACTATAATTTAACCTTTGCTGCTAATTCATTAGCAAATGGTTCAGCATTAGCCATAACAGCAGGTACAACGATATCATCTATCTTGTTCTCACTGTTAGCTGCCACTGCCTTAGAGTATTCAACACCAGCTAGGAAAGCTGATTTAACAATCTGCTTTACATGTGGTTCGATCAATGCTTTCTGTGCATCATTCAATTCAAAAATATTCTTTTCCATTTTATCTCCCTTATAAATTTTGTAGAAAAAGTGCAAAGTCTTGCTCAGCAGCGTTTTCCACGTTTTGTTGTTGGTTCCATTTGGCTGCCACCGCAGTTTTGATGTCAGCAATTGCCAAGTCTTTAGCTGCTAGTGCTTGATCCATCTCAAGTTGTGAGTAGATCTTGTCACTCTGACCAGCTTCTAACTGTAGCTTAAGCTTTTCAGCTTCTTGCTTCGATACTTCCAATGATACAAGCAAGGCTTGTAGTTGGCTAATTAATTCTCCCATGTACTCTCCTTTTTATTTGGCACATTATTGTGCTTTATTTTTCTCGTGGCTCTAGTCGTCCCCTAATATAGGATACGTCTTTAGATATCATTGAGATACCCTCTTTAACTTGGGATATCTCTGCTTCAACCTTCTCAACCCTACGCTCTAGCTTCGTGGCATCTTCCTTAGACTGGAACTTTTCAGTTATGAAGTACACCAACATTGCAAGGGTTACCCCGAACGACAGCGTTTCCGCTAAACTCAATCTCCATTGGAGTAGTGGTCCCTTATGCTCCACTGCTATTTACTCCAAATTGATTTTTTACAAACCCAGTCATCACCATTTTCAGTAGGGCTACAGTTTTGAACCACTACTTTATATGATGCACAACTTGTTAGTGCTAACATTGCTAATAATAAAATCCATTTCATTTTAACTCCTTGGTTACATATCTAACTTTGCCGTTTTTAATTCTTTCAAAATGTATCTTTGTAACGCCCATTAATTTCAAAGCGTTAATCACTTCGTCCCAGTATTTAGGATCTAACTCACCACTACCATTCTTAGTAAGCGATGTGATCCTTGCCTCTTTATCATTGTTAAATAACTCGACATCCATAGAAAATGTGTAGGGATCACCAAATTCAACGAACTTGTCCCCACCTCTGATTGCGTACGCATTTTCTAACTTCTTGATGTGAATCATTTATTTTCCTTATTTTTTATTGAAAATGTTCTTCAATAAAAATTTGTCCAGACCCACCAGCGCCGCCTGCGTTGCCAGTTGTCCCAGCTGCGCCGCCGCCGCCTCCAGAGCCAACAGAATAACCGTACGTTGCTGAAGGGTTATAAATAATTGCATCAATATATCCTCCAGCACCACCGCCGCCGCCTGCATAACCATCAGTAGCACTATCCATTGACCCACCACCGCCGCCTGCTCCAGTGTTTGAGCCAGCAGCCCCTCCAGTAGTGCTGCCAGCCCTTCCACCGCCGCCAAAAGGTGATGAGGCTCCAGCAGAACCTCTCGTGTAATTTATTGTTTGACCAAAAAAACCGAAAGTTCCGTCGCCGCCGCCAAGTGCAATTCCTACTGGACCAGTACCTAGCGATACAGAGCCTCCAGCACCACCTGTAAATCCGTTACCTCCAGTGCCACCATTGGCTGCGAGCAATGATGTTCCGAAAGTTGTATTACCTCCAGTGCCACCAGTATTACCGGAGTTTGCTGTACCAGCACCGCCTCCACCGCCACCTCCGCCTACCATTTTTACTTTTAAATACTTGACTCCGTTTTGAAGCGTGTGTGTTCCAGATGATGATAAGTATTTCGTAATTACAGGAGCCTTCATCTGAGAAATAATATTCCAATTAGTTCCGTCGCAAACTAGAGTAACTTCGTCGAATTGATAATTTAGTTTTATGTTAGCAAATCCGTTTATGGTTTCAGAAGCGTTACCATCAATAGTTAATGAGTTTGTATCACTTGATGTTTTTACAACTCTTAAAACTTTTCCAGAATTTCCACTTGCTGCATAAAGTGTTAATGTCCATGCAGAGCCAGTATATACCAAAATGACATCATCACTAGTTGTTGCCGTGTAAGTAGTCGTCTTTGATGTAACAGCTAAAGCGCTTCCCGTAACAGACGCCCAGATAACACCATTTGTTTGAGTAGAATCAGCCTTTAAAAACGTGCCATCACTTCCAACACCTTGCCTTGCAACTGTTGCTGAAGCGGTGGCAACGTATAAGTCACCTTTAGTTGTCAGAGTTGATCTTGCTTGTTTGGCATTAAGTTGAACTTGTAAATCACTTGTTGCTGTACCTAAATAACCAAGTTGAGTGGCAGTTACAGAACTAGCAGCAAGCTCACTTGATGCGCCTGTTACTAAAGCGCGACTCGCAGTTAAAGGAGTTGTTATAGTACCAGTAAATGTTGGTGACGCTAAAGGAGCTTTTAATCCAAGTGCAGTATTCAAATCTGTTTGGTCACTCAAGGTTCCTGTAATAGTTCCCCAGACACCGCCGCCACCAGATGAGCTAGACAGAAGGTCCCAAGTACCAGCAGCAGATCCGGCTGCGCGAAGGTGAAGTTCTGCTTGAGCGCCCCCTGCGATAGTTCCTAACAGTCCACCCCCACTAGCGTTAACTGTAACTAATCCAGTTGATTTGTTTATAATTAGAAATTTACGACCTAGCACCAGTGTGGTAGCGTCGGGCATTACCACTGTGTGCGTGGTAACACCAGTGATGATTTGTTTTGTCTCGCTGGCTACCGTAAGGGTTAGCGTACCAGCGGCACTTGCAGTGGTAGTAAAACCTTCAATTAGGGCAGGGCCTTTTATGTAGGTCCCAGCTCCTAATACGTTAAGCGATAATAGAAGGGCTATTAATAAATATTTAAATTGCGTCTTTTGCATCGTATGCCACCTTGTAGTTAGCACTGTCTGTCAGTGTGTTAAATGTAATTGTAAATCCTGAAGTTGATCTTGCACTCACGTAACCTTGTAAAAAGATTGGACTAGAGTCGATCTCATTTATGATTGTAAACCCTGGAACATATAAAGCATTTGCAGTGACGCCTGAGAACACTACTGTGTGCGAACTAACTCCACTTGATATCGCTTCTTCGCCTACACGAAGGAATCCTGCTCCATTAGTACCGTTGGTTCCATTAGTACCATTTGTTCCGTTGGTTCCATTAGTACCATTTGTTCCGTTGGTTCCATTCGCACCTGCTGGTCCTGTGGGTCCCGTTGGTCCTACAAGAGTTGAAGGATCTAGATACTCAAGACCATCTAGGGTAGCGTTAATAGTTAGAACGCTTCCAGCAACTGGTGGTGACACAAGTGTTGTGTCTATGGCTGCGGAATCACCAATGGTTAACTTGATACTTCTACCTATGTCACGCGCTAGCTCTTGGATTAGTAGAGCCAGCTTATCCATGGCTTCTTCATGGTCAGCAGGTAGGAATGGGCCAGTGGTTAGGTACGTAGTAGTCTGTACCTTCGGTGCTTCTCTGTAGATAATAAGAACTTGTGCAGATGTGGGGGCTGTCCCCATGACCACGTCAGTACCTACAACTGTGAAGTCCACGCCTTGTGCTAAGGTAGTCTCTACTCCAGTGGCTATGACCTTACGTATGGCTTTAACGTGCGTAGCACTTTTGAAATCAAAGGTAATAGCGAAGTCTGTTTGAGAGCCATCACCTACATAGGAAACATCTGTGAGTGTATTACTTACTGACATTAATTACCCCCAAACAAAGAGTACCCTGACATGTCCAGTGGCTTAGCTTTTTTGATTGCATCGTTTATCCTTTTCTGAACATCCGGTGAAGCTTCGATTTTCCTTCTGGCTCCATCTTCATATTCTTTAAAAACTTTATCAAGACTATTTATTGTTGCTTTGTACAAAGATATCTTAGCGTCGTTATCTAAATAAGACTTCTGTCCAGCCTCCACGATATCCTTCATGTGTCTGTTTAAACTCTCGTTAACTGCCTCTTTTAGAGTCATTCCACCCATCCTAGCGGACGGCTTATTCATCTCAACAATTAAATCATCGTACTCATTGGCAGTGAGTTTCACTCGTGCACCAGCGGGTGCAGACGACACTTCCATGGCCGGCATTTCCACCTTGTAGGCTGGTTCAAATCCAGCAAGTCTTAGGCGTCCCTCGAAGTCTGATAAGACTCTAAGCTTTTTTCCTACTTCTGAATTCTCAGTGTCTATCGTAGGCCACGGTGATAGGGCTGTAAGCCAGTGGGCTTTTATAGGTTCCCCAAAGATGTCCCTCTTAGGCGGTAGTCCGTACCCAATGGTGTCTGCTAGTTGGGCGCGGAACATTCCCATGAATTCATCTTCGTCACTCTTCACTGTGCGCTGTTCAAACTTCATATCTTCTGCGTACAACCCTTGAGCTGCGTTGGATATCTGTTTGATGGTTCCACGAAGTGGTACAACAGTATTGGCTAGGGTAGTTTGAAGAAGATTCGTTATGGCTTTAGTGTCCCTGCCGTTAATTGCTTCTACCAAGGCATTAACAGTTTGCATAGACTCTGGGGTCACCTGAGAGAAGGCAACTGCTCCTAATGTATGAATGTAGTCACTTGTTTCTAGGTCCTGGTTTCCATGAGCCACAGCAGAGTATACAGATGCCATCCTTAGAACCTTACCAATTGGATCAAGTGGTCTAATGTAGTGTGCACCTAACCCTAGTTCTGTTAGATCAAGTGTAAAAGGTGTGACCCCTTTACCACCATCTGCTAGGGCTTGTTGTTGCTTAAAGTTAGGCATCTCTCCGTGTAGATAGCCAGCGTCGAATAGTGAGTATACTCCATAAGAGAATAGTGATCCGTTAACCATCTTGGCTACTACCTGATCACGGGCTTTCCCCCCTGCAAGTAAAGCGTCCCTTGTATTTTTTAGTGCCAAATTCATAACAGGCACATACTCCAGTGCATTAAGAGTGGTGTTCACCCCTGTCCTAAAGAATGGCATAAGAAATCTAGCTAGTCCTGTTGGATCTTCCTCTAGTGCCTCGCTGATCTTGCCAAGAACTGGTACGTCTGTGATGCTTCGTGATTGTGTGAGCTTCTCACCCATGTCTCTAGCATTTTGAATCATTTGTTGTGTAGGATTGTCCAGCACATCGTCGATGTACTTAGAGATGTACGCTGTCCTCTGTGAAGACGGTACGCCTAAACGTTCAGCCATCTGCATGGCTTCTACAGCAGCTTGAGCTTTAACAAAAGCGTGTTCATTTACGTACTTGCTAACTACATCGGCAGACATAACTAGTCTACCAGTGGATGTGGCAGCTGCCATACCCTTTTGGTACAACCATCCCCACACAGAGTTAGCCCCTGCTGTGTCAGCGTCGGAAGCTATGCGAGAGAAGTCACCGTTTACAGTATATCCAGTGGGTTGATGCCCTTTTATTAAAGATTCAATACCAACCTTGTGTGCTTTCCACTGGGATTCAATAATACCAGAGGCGAAGGCGTTAGCTTCTGTTATACTGGACTTTCCACCGAACTTAGGGATAGCTCCTATCAACGTTGCTGTATAGTTATCAGCTGCTTGCATTGCTGTAGCAGCTTGATTCAGTACGTACACATTACCAACTGTTTTCACAGTAAGTACTGAACTAGTCCATACACTGTACGCAGCATCGGTGAACTTTCTCCATCCTGTTTGTCTCACCACTTTCTTCATAGTGTTCATATTTTTAATTGTTTCATCTGCGAACTGTTGGTTAGGTATTTCACGTAATAGTTCAACCATCTTGAGGCGTTCTTGAATAGATCTAACCCCACCGTAAGCATCCATGTACTGTTGCATAAGCTTAGCTCTACCTTTAGATCCTAAGATATCTAACCCTATCTTTACAGACTCTTCATCTGTTCCTGCCTGCACAGCTCTCGCTAATCCTTCAGTAATTCCAAGGGTACGGCCAGCTTCAGAGGATACGGCTTCCTTCACTGATAACACTTTCACTTGATAATCTAGTGCTTCCTGCGCAGCTATAACATCTAAGGGACTGTTTGTAGCAAGTGCTTTGGAAGCTAGCGCCTCGGCTCGGAGCTGTGCCTGTACACCCTCAAGGTCTAACGCTAGAGAGTCCTCTGCTGCTAGGGGGCGCGTCGGGTCTTGTTTTCTACTATCCAATAATTCCCTAAACCACCCTGGTGTCTGTTGTCTCTTCTGACCTTCAGCTATCATACCAGGTAGTGTTTGAGCACCACGTTTAGACGATAATGTTGGATCAACTTTAAGCAAATCCTCCGCACTTACACCCTGTACTGGTGCATCTTTACCAATGTTGGCTGCCCAATCCTCTAGTGTAAACTGCTCAAACTCTACAGGAGGTGGATTATCCATTGCTGGTGCCGCTTTAGGTACTGGAGCGTTGTCTACTTGTTGAACTACTGGAATACCTTCCACTGCTTTTGGCGCAGCTTCGACTACCTGCGCAGCTTCGTCTGTAGCTTTTAGGAAAGGTAGTAACCTCTTACCACCATTGTACATCCCTCTTATCCCTGCGATGGCTCCACCAATTAAGGATTCACCAAAGGTATAATCAAGAACATTCTTCAATCTTCCTTCTATCTCTGTGTCCTCAGGTTTTTTCTCAGAGTATCTAAAAGCTTCATCAAGCATCAACGTTTTACCAATTGCAGTGTCTTTGAATAATTCAGCTAGCCCTGCCGCTTTAGGATCTAACAACATGTACGAAGCTGCTCCAGCTGCAACAACTCCAGCTACAGGGCCAGAGGCTGCCATCGTGGCTGCCGCTGCGACAGCAGGGGTTAAGGATTGGCCGATATTGGCAATAACCTTTGTTGTTTCTGGATAATTTTCATCTTGGAATTTAGAAAAATCTATCAATGCAGTGGGTTCAAATGAATCCACCAGGCCGTGGTCTTTAGCTATCTTACCTAAAGCGTTGTACCCTTCCTTGAAAGCGTTTACACCGGAGTTGAACGCGTTACTGGCTCCAAGTGCTACACCAGCTGCCACCTCTATAGGAGCTGCTACTGTACTCTTGGTGTTTCTGGTAACTACGTTGTTATCCATTTTGTCTATTGTTCTTGCTACCTTCTCTAGGAATGGCGCGTTCTTTTCTGCATCTTTATAAACTTGTGCTACAAGTTCCTTGCGCTTTTCTAATTGGAAAGCCATGTCTTCTTCTTGTAAAGAAGTACCCATCATCTTAAACAATGCTTCAGCCTCAGCTTTAGCTTGAGCCATGCTCACGTCATTAGTAGGAACTTCTTTAGTCCTCATACCAGCTGAAGGTGGGACACGCGGAGGCGGTTGTGCAGGTCTATCACTGGCGTCCGGCGGGACAGCTCCTACGGTATCCATCATGTCATCAAATATATCAGCCATTATTTTTGCTCCTTAGGAATTTGTTGTAACGCTTTTCTTAACGCCTCATTAGCATATCGCAATTTGGCAGGATCTCCAGATTTACTAGCGTTCATAACATCCTGTTTTAATTGTGGAATAGATCTCTCTACCGCACCTGGGGTAACTTGATTAATAGTTGGTAATCCTGGGATTCTTTTCTCCATGATACCTTTCACACTTAAGGCTTTGTCAAGCTTAGGAACTTCTGCCTCATATATGCTAGATACACTTGTGTTCGGCTCACTAAGAACTCTTTTAACAAACGTAGCTTGAGTCGCGGCTATTGCGGCTGAGTGCTCTCGCTTAACCTTATCATCGTTTATTGCAGTGATACTTGTTTGGGCGTATGTGTCCATAACTTTTAGGTACGTACCCATCTCTGTCATTCTTTCTCTAGGTATAGATCCAGCTGACTCACGCAACCTGTTGGCAAGTTGGATAAGATCAGAGTGTCTCGCGGCTGTGATGCCACCCTTCTTTTGGAAAGCTTCGTTGATCTTCTCTACAGCAGTCTTCTTGCCTTTTATAGATATAGCACCCTGCTCTTGTATCATCTGATTGATCACGCTTGATTCAAATAAATCATCTACTACTCTGTTAACAGAGGTACGGAAACCCTTAGCTTCTTCATAGTCTTTTGTAGTAATCTTCTTAGTTTCTAGCAGTGCTAACGCTTCCTTCTCTACGACAAGTTGTTCGTATGGCGTTTTGGCTGTAGCGAATTTCTTTGTCAATGCAGCTGTTGTATCTGCACGTTGTTTAGTTTCAACATAGTCACTATTTTTTCTATTCCAGTCGATGTCTCCACGGGACCTGGAAATAGCATTATATCTTTCATCGTTAATTTCTTTTAATTCTTTTGCTAGAGCGTCTGGCTCAAACAGTACAGCGTGCTTTAGTAATACCTTCTGAGCCTCGTCGTAGGACTTCCCATCACTGAGCCGTGCTCCTACTTCCTTGTACTTATCTGATAATCCCTTAACAACCCCTGCCATCTTTTCTCTAGATACAGTATCTTTCTGTGAGTTTAATACTTGATCAGACTCTTCAACTAATAGCTGGGTCTGTGCAAGATACACTGGCAGTGATGAAGGATCTGCTTTAACTTTCTCACCGATAGTAGCAAAGGCTTCGTTAAACTGGGTTTTTAGTTTTGCTTGGTTTGCCTCAGCACCAGTCTGCATAAATGCACCGACATGTTGTACTTTCGCAGCTGCAATATATTGATCATACAGAGGCTTTGCTTCTTCAGGAAGCTGGTCCCTCATCAGTACTCTCTTCTCTTCAACAGAACTGAATATCTGATTAGAGTGGTCTACACCATCTCTATCATCCATGGAACTAGTTCCCTTAATTCGCTGAGAATTTTGTAGCATCTGAAGCTCAACTTCATCTGCATACTGCCTAGCTAAGGGTTCGTAGTTAGTCTTTTGTTTACCATCATCAAGAGCATTACCAAGATCAAAGATAGCTTTACCAAGTGCTTCTTGTGTTTCATTAAAAGCCCTAGCAGATTCAGAGCCACCAATTGGTATTGGACTACCTACTTGTATTCTATTTGTTTCTTGGATAACTGGAATCATTGCCATGCTTAAGGTGCTCCTGTGATGTTCTGATTATTATTCCCAAATAGTTCAGCGTCTAGCTTTTTTAATCCTGCGAAGTTTGTACCAAATCCTTTACTAGATGTGTAATTATTAAGTCCGGTAGTAGCACCCTGCATAAGATTGTACCCTGGGCTAGACAATGTAGCAGCTGTCGTATCACTTCTACGTGCGCGTAGGCTGGCTATTTTCATATTCATTTCACCTTGAAGTTTTATCGCTGCTAATTCTTTTATCTTCGCTGCACCCACGGCAGCTACATTAGAAATTGCTGAGCCACTACCAATGTCCACACCACTGGAGATCTCTGCTCCAATGGTAGCACCTCTTCGTGATTCGTAATCTCTCCCTACGATGTCTAGCTCCCTATCCATCTGATCTTTGGCTAGTGCTGCTTGATCTCTATAAAACTTAGCGTTTTCATATTCGGCAGCTGCTTGGTCAAGATTTGCCATCCACTGAGAGAACACCTGCAAGCCTGTACCTACGCCCATAAGGACCGCTGGTAATGCCATTATTTAACCCTCCCAAAACTTAAGTACTCTTCTTTGTCAGGTCCCATCATAGGGTGCCTTCCTTCGTATGTAAACCCTAAACCCTCAGCCCATCGCTGAAGGTGCGGGTACTTTGCCTTAACGTAGATCTGCATACGATGAATACCTGGTAAAGTTTCAAACACTTCCTCAATCTTCTCTTTTGCAAACCTATGATACGACTTCTTGCTGTAGTCAAAACTAATAGTAGTAACAGACCATATCTCAAGGACACCCTGCCACGGCTGTGAGTAGCCAAACATTATTCCTATTCTACCAAGGCTATCCTTTATAACAAACGATGTTCCTACTGATTCCAGTAAGCGTTGTTCTAGGTCTTTTTCGGACTTGTAGAAGTACTTCGCAGTCTTCATAACCACTGGTACATCTTCTTTCTGAGCAGCCCTAATCTCAATCATTAGTGACCCCCTCTAGTACTACAGATGTAATGTTCATAGGAAAAGGGTCAGATGTTTCAAACTCCACCTGAAATCTTCTTCCAACGTATTGGGGAAGTGTAACGACCTGCTCCCCCGTAAACACTGGAGTAACTTCGTCCCCTGGAACTGTTGGGTCTCTAAAACTTAGCTCAGTGCTGTCATTAGCCCCTGAAGTTTTAAACGTACACGCCAGGGTTTTGTATAAATTTATGATCATCTTAGCAGCGGTCTTCACCTGGTTCACTGGAGTACCAAACTGCGCCCCAGCTGCTATAGGCATTGTCTTCAAATACGAACGGTACTTAAGACCAATCAAGCACTTGACGTAAGCCCTAGGTAATGTGATGGCTCCAGTTGCTACAGTGAATTCCCCTATGTAATAATTATCTGCAATGACCGATACGGTCTCTCCATTCAATCTTGCTAATCCATTGTGTGTCGTAGATGCAGTGGGTGAAGTAGGGTTCGTGGCTATCACAGCTGAGTCCACATAAATCATCTGGTCGCCTACCCCATAGAAATCATAGGTAGTGCCTTCAAATAAATCGTTTAGTTTTTCTATAGACGTAACTGGTAATGAGCTAACTGTCCTAGTCAGTACCAAGTACAGGGAGTCAACTCCACCTGACTTAGGAAGTACAGCCATATCTTGTATCGTAGCACCTTCAGCAGAAGAAAACTTCCACTCTGCCCAAGCGTTAAGCTTGTAGTCTCTATCAATAGAACAACTAAATAATCTACCACTGTTTGTAAGTGCTAGAAGTAATGAAGTACTTCCTAGCTCAATCGACGCTAATCTTTTTATAGTACTAGCACTGGTATAGTGCTCAGCCATAAACATTAAATCTCCAGATTTGTACTGGTCTTCGTTAAAACTGTACACAGTGTCGCGAACTTTCTTCCCAGCTCTCTGTACAAACGTAGAGTAATTATTAACCCTGATAGGTTGTACGCGCTCTGCCCCAAATGATGTAGAAGAATCGAACTGTTTGTTCAAAGGTCCTAGTATCTGTCCATTACCACCGTACGCTACGATATCTAAACGTGATGTATGTATCTCCAGGGTTTTGGAAGCAGCCATAGCTGTAATCTCATAAGTCTCTGGGCTGATCGCTATGGCTGCTGACCAAGGACGAGCGTTGTCCGTGGTAAATGTTGCGAAGTCTGCGTCTTGTTGAAAAGGAATCTCCATAAGATCGAAGATATTTCCAGCTCTAGTACCCCAAATTGTGTCGGGGTATGAAGTGTTGCCCCCATAGTATATTCTCTGCTCATACGGTACAATAGTCTTAGGCCATCCTCTAGCCCCAGACCACGCTGCTACTTCAAAGCTTGTTCCAGCTGCTGCGCCAACTACCAGTGGAGCTGCGCCTGGGATCGTTGCTAACACTAATGCATTAGCAATCGTGGCACTTGTTATAGAGCCTATCATGGCAACGCCAGTGGTTCCTCCAGAGGAGATCTTAACAAATGTTCCTATCAAAAGATCCTTAGAGTCTGATATGCCGTCCCTAGTCACCCATCTACTGTACGAAGATGTCAACTGCACAGTATTGCCAACTGCGAATGAGGCTCCTGTCACAGTTATAGTACCGTCAATACTATCTGCTGAAATAGGCTGATATGGGACTCTCTCCCATTGATTAGTGTTTGTTCCTGATTTAGTAACTGTAGCTGCGTGAAACGGTATCATACTGAACACACCAGATGATGGAGTGTATATGATTCGTGGGGCTATCCCATCGGTCACGTAGTATATCAAATCTCCTACTTGTGCAAACTGTGCGGTCTCAATGTTTGCATCTGCTACGTTTGATGATAGTGGGCATGTAAGAGTGACACTTGTGCCAGTATCAACATTCCATACAAACCATTCATTGCCAACGGCAGTGGGGCTTGAGTTGTTTGCTACTAGCAGATATCTGTTACCATTAGATAATCGAAAAGGAATTATTCTGTGATCAACAGATGTCTGTACGATCGAATTGTATGTGCTTGTCAAATCTTGGAAGGACGTACCAGGTCTTCTAAATGCCCCACCTTGAAGCTGCGGGATCATATTCTCAAGGGTTTCACATGCCTTGAAGTACTCTTCAGTATCCGCACGCGAGATCATCTTCTGTGACCAGGCACCTGCACTGAAATTATTTAGGATGGTGTTGAACTTCATAGCTAGTACCTCGCGTTAAGCCAGGAGTCAGCATATACTCTGTCGCCAGCACCCTCCTGTGCATCAAATGTTCGTGCCGCTCGTAGAGCGTCTCTATAGTCTACCTTTAATGATTCTTTAAGTCCTGCACTTTGTGTCAGTGGGATACAAATGTCAACAGCTAGGGCACAAGCCAGAGCTTCTGCCGCTGTGTCATCAAACAATCCTTCTGCTGCATCGCAAATGTACTTGATGTATGCCTCGTTGTTGTCAGTAAGTATGTACCTACCCTCTACCTTCCATGGAAAAGAAGTTTCCCCCTCCATACCAACAACACGCAGGCAGTCCACTGGTAATGCATACTGATACGAAAACTCAAACACAGGCTCTGTCACAGATAGTGCCAGCTGAACCCTTTTAGTAGCAAAATTCCAAAGGTGTCCTCGGAGAAATGCTTTCTTTATCTTTGGGTACTGTTCTTTGCAAACCCTACCCTCCGCAGTATCAGCGTCGAGGCTAATAATTCTATTAGCCCCTACCTTAGTCAATGCACTGTTGCAGATATCCGTATCAGATGTCATACAGCTCCTTAAATTTTAGAGAAGTACATAGCAAACTTGTACAAACCTGTACCAGTTGCAGATACTGAAGGAGTCACAATGATCTCATCCTCAGTTGTATTGCTGTTATCCACAAGAACTGGTACTAAAGCACCTGCTGTAGCTACTGCTAAAGAAGCAGCGTATTTAGTCGCAGATCCTGAGATACCAATGCCAAGAGTTCCACCGTTTGTAGGACTTACGTACTGAAGAAAGTGAACCTTTGCTCCAGCTGGAATCTTGATACCTGTTCTTAGTACATCTGTAGTTGCAAAGTTCGCCGTACTGGTGAACTGATCATAAGAACACCACAGCTCACCTTTAACTTGCCCAGGGGCAATCTTAACAGATGGTACTGCGATTTGTTTTGCGTAGTTAATTGAATCTAAATTAGCCATATTAATTTTCTCCTATGTAAAGGCCCACATAATTGTAGGCCTTATGGTAATGAAGCTATTAAGCTTCCTTACAAATTACTTCTACTACTTGCTCTTCTTCCATACGAGTTCCACCGATAGACATTCTAGCGTACACTTGCATAGCGTACCCCTTGTCATCGCGTTCACTCATTTTGGTAACGAAGTCTTCACCTTTAGATAACAACAAACCTTGCTCAGCAAAAGCGAAACAAGCTCTGTTAGTACCAGTTAATGAAACACCCGCTCCAACCACACCAGTTGCTACAGTTGCAGTTGTTGAAGTAGTTAAGCCAACGCGCTCTGTTCTAATGAACTCAAAACCCATGAAAGAGTTTACTTCGCCTTGTACTAAAGCTTTTACGCTGTTGTAATCCGCTGAAGTAACTTGAGTTTCACCTAACATTGCGTCGATCTGAGAAGAAGTACATACGAAATATCTCTTACCAATAACTTCGTCAGCATCCATCATAGCTTTTACTTTTCTTAATGTATAAACATTAAGATTTGAGAAAGCTGCTCCAGTTGTAGCTGCGAATTTCTGTGCGTCTGGGTGTGCAACAGTAGTTGCTCCAGCTTCACCAGAGTAGGCACTGCCTACAGAGGCTGCGATGATGACATCGTCTTTAGATCTACCAAATGCCCAAGCAGCTGCAATAGCGTACTGAGAAGTTGGGTCGATCAACATTCTAATCTTATCTTGATCGTCTACTAGATCTGCCCACTCATAATCTTCTAACGTAACCATACGTCTTGAGTGAGGAGTGTCTAATTGTGGAGTAGCTGCGTGTCTACCAGTTCTACGAACTGCTGATACAGTACCAATTCTATCAAAGAATTGTGCTTTACTCTTTTGTGATTCTTGTCTTACTTTTGGCTCAAGTCTTGAACCTTGTTGTTGTGACAACATCATAACGTTTGCGCTATATTGTTGTACAAATGCTTCTGTGATTTGTGTAGACATAATTGTCCCCCATATAAAATGTTAAAGTTTAGGATGCGATTTTTGGATTGTCCCTAAACTAGGGGTCCTGTTAGAGAGTAGCACTCATTGTCGTGCTCAACATGAAAGGGCCAAGGTATTGGTTGTCCTTAGCCCCATGCTTCCAGGGTTTAAAAATAAAATCAAGTACTTTTTTCACTAGCCATATTAAATAGGGCTGCAACCTCTTCGATAGCTGCCTTATGTCCAGGGTGGGACTTAACATGGTAAGGGTGTGTTGGATCACCAATGATCTTATTGGCTTCTTTTCTAGCTTCCATAGGTGACAAACGTCCTGAAGTTCCACCGGAGTCGGCAATCTTACCTTCTTTGAACAACTGCTCTCCCATACCAGATAGGAGTTTCACCAAACGTACATCGTTAGCAAGTCCAGTTTTAGCAAAGTAGTCCATAGTTTCTTTATCAGCGAACTTTGTAAGAGCGTTGTTAGCGTATTGAATCTTATCATCAAAAGCTTTACCCCACTCTGTTCTAAGGTCGTTAATTTCTTTTGCTACTTGCGCTTCCCTAGTTTTTATGATCTCAGCTTCAGCAGAAGCATTTGATTGAGTGAACCAGTCGGCAAGTTGTTGAGCCTGCTTAGGAAGAATACCCGCTTTGTGTGATAAAGTTTTAAATTCATCTATAAACTTCTTATCTAACGTAGCCTGCTCACCAAACTTTACTTCGTACTTGTCAGGTGTCTCAGGTAGCCCTAACTTTTGGAACACATTCTTCCAGTCTTCTTCAGTTGAATGTTTACCTGGTACGGGAATCTTATCTGCTCCAATTAATTTCTGAGCATTGATGTAGGACTGGGCCAACCCCTGAATGTCAGTGAACTTTTTGAGCGAAGCATCTTCCTGTAGCTCTTTAGGGAGCGCACTAATCCAATTGGTAGCGCCTGCGGCTCCAGCAGCATTAGGATCTCCACCGGATTTGTCTACTCCACTCGCTGCACCCTGAGCACCTTGAGCTGTGGGTGTTGTAGAGCTTCCGTTACTTCCACCTGTATTAAGTAAACTTCCTGCTCCTCCACCGCCACCTCCTGTGCCGTCTCCCTCTTTATCAAACAATAGTTTCATTAGCCCGAATCTTTTCATCTTCTTCTATCCTTTCACGTATGTGATTAATGTCCAGTTTTAATATCGTAAGTATCCTAAGGATGGCGTTTCGTTCACCCTCCCTTAAGCATGTTACGTTTTGATTTTCATGAAAGGTCGAGTTCATAACGTAATGTGTTTTCATTAAGTCATTGAGTACTCTCTTACCAGCGACAGAGCCAAACACCGTGTGGTAGTCCTGTAATTTTGCTACATCTAAGTTCTTCTTAGCCATTCGCCCCTACCTTCTGTGTAATGTTAGCCATCTGTCCAGCGTTCTGTAGCTCTTGTGCTTCCTGTGCCGCATCCAGTTGTGCTTGCTGTGCTTCGGCTCGCTGTTGGCGAAGCTTCTGCACATCTGCCGCGCTTCGTAACCCCAGTTGTGGAAAGCCGTAAACTCCAGCGACTATTCTAGCGCAAGCATCACCATTGAAGTTGTCTGCAACAGATGGGTCCATTTGCATAAATGGAGCAACAGCCTGTACAGTTCTAAGAATGTTCTGCGCATCTGCTAGCCTCTGAGATTTGGCTATCAAAGATGAGTATCGTACATCTAACGTATGCCCTTTCATAGCGGCAGGTGCTGGTTTGATCTTACCTTTTCGTAACATGATGTTGAATACTCTGTTTATCAACGGTCTAAGATACTCTGACTGCATTCTACCAAGCATCGGGCCTAGTAGTCGCATAGACTCCTCAGTTCTCTGTAGAACTTCCGTAGCTGTCATCATAGGGCCACCTTGACGAAGCTTCAACTGGTCTACGTAGAATGTGTCGCGTACTCTTTGCCTACGATCTTCCATCGCTTGATAACCAAACTCCAGATTGGTGTCGTTGAATATAGGTTTGATCACATCGTTAGACCCTGATCTATAATAATTGATACCACCTGGGCGAGTTACGATAGGTAGTGCAAAGCCGTCGTCTGGCATCTGGATCGGAGGATCTACCTTCTTCTGCGCACCGATTAATAATGTTTCATTCATCTTATTCAACACTTTAATCTCCGGCAAACAGCTCATACCAGGTGATCTACCGTAGTCTTCTCCACTTGCCTTACTCCAACGGGGGGTAAGATATGGAAATTCGTTGAATGTTTCTTCTTTTAATTTGTGGTTTAAGTCTGGAAGAATATACACTGAGTAGTACTTCTCCGCACACTCGTAAACGCAGTGGACAACTTTGTACTCTGTGCCCTTCTGCTCAGTATATTCTTTAAGTACATCTCTGTGCATCCCTTTTTCAGAGAACTCTTCTATCAAATCATGAGCTTTCCAGCGTGCTTCGTGCATAATTAACTCAACCTTACCGGACCTGGACTCTTTTATGAAGTAATCAGCGATGAATTTAGTAGAGAATCGTACTATTGTGTCGTCATCTTCCTCTATAAGCTGACAAGCAGTTCCTATTGCACCTAAATCTACGTACAGTTCATGTACCTCTGTTTGAAAATTTGAATTATTTATGACATTGTGTATGTCTCTTGTTGTTTCCTGTAGCCAAAGGCGTACTTGGTCATCATTATCTGTTATAATATTCCCAGTTGTCATCTCAAACCACGGTGAATCGGGATTTGTTAGCATACTGTGCAGTGCCCCTGCTAATAACTCATTCGAGTGTACCGCAGTGTTATCTAATAACTGCCACGTTCTCTTCTCACCAGGGGATTTTTTATTTAATACTGTATTCTTCCTAGGTAAAACGAAGTCTGTAACCTCTTGCCAGTGAGATTCCCATGTGCCTCGTGATCCTTTTAATTTCCCTAAGAGCTTTACTATCTGCTCTATGTTCATCTTCTTCATTATGTGCTCCTACCTGTTAGCAAGGGGCCATAGCTTGATGCAGCCCCTACTGTTGTTAATAGTGTGGCCGCTTTGCCAGGTTGTCTTCTTCTAGACGTAACCATCTCTCCCACTATTGTATTGATACCTTCTTGCTTCTTCGTGGCTGCCGCTTCGGCGTCGGCATTCTTCTGCATCTGCTCCTCAGTGTACACCTTAGCAAGCTGCTCTCGCGTCTTCCTCTCCCTAGGAGTCTCTCCCGCCTTGTACCCCGCAAGTAGAGATGTACCGCCTGTCATGCTGGCCGCGCTAATTTCCAGTAATGTGTTACCTGCATTGTTGAAGTCCCCTGTGGCCATAGCTCCGATGCCTTGTAGTATCCTACCACCGCCCTGCTCAAGGTTCTGTCCCGCTGGATTCACCACTTCATTGACCGCATAGTCAACTGTATTATCTATAACACCAATCCCTGTCTTCGACTTACTCTTACCTGAACTCATACGTCCTCCTTTTATACGACACTGTAGTCGTTATCAGTCTGCCTCGGATATCTACGTTTGTCCATAACCGATGGCATATCTTCTCTGAATCCAACTGCTAAAGTCCTGAACGCATCAGCACCATGGGATGCCCAGTTGTGCAGCGGGGTCTGCTGGAAGATCTGGTTCCTAGTATCATACTTCCTCTCATAATTCCTAAGCGCCCTAACTCCTCTATCGCATCTATCCTTATCAAACCAGCACTTCTTCAGCATGGTTCGTGCCGCTTCGATCCCGTCCGCTACAGGAAGCTTCGCAACAACTTTTATATTACGCAACCCCAAACTCTGCAACTTCTCCAGGCGCGTCTTCCCATCTGAAAATTCCCTAACCTTCACATCATGCGGTAGGAAGTGCCCTTCATATACGTAGTTCTTCGCCTTCAGCTCTCGCACGTAGTGGTCCAGCCCAGCCCCAGATGTCTCCAAGTAATCGACTACTCTGATCTCCCTACCGTGCTGCTGCACAAACCAAATGGCAGTGGTATCATCTATGCCAAGGTCCCACGCTGTCCATACACCAAGGGCTACGTCGATGGGTACACTAGAGAGCTTATTGTTCTGCTCCAACCACTCCATCTCCTTACCATAGTAAGCTCCTACCAGTGCTGCTGCGAAACTACACTCAAACTCCTGCATGTACTCACTGTCACTCATGACAGCCCTGTTCTGCTCCAGCTCGGATCGTGCTATGATGCCCGTCTCGCTAGCCTTAAACATGAAGGACTGCCAGTGCTCTGTACACTTCCCCAACTCATATAAATTATAGAAATGGTTCTGCCCCTTAGGCGTTCCTATGAAGACAGCCCACCCCAGTCGGTCAGTCAGGAGCGGTCGGACGACCTGTGTCCACACGATAGGGTTCATATCCCCATACTCATCGAACACCACGCCATCGAGGTACATCCCTAAGAGTGAGGCAGGGTTCTCAGCCCCGAGCAACATGAACCTGATCCTGTCCTGCGTCGCGGGTCGGGGTATATCCACCCGTAGCTCCGACTCATTGACCTCAACACCAGGTATGTTCTTCGTGTAATCCTTGAGCAGGTCCCACGCAATACGCTTCGCCTGCCCGTAGGTAGGCGCAATGTACGCATACTGGGGGTTCTTCTTCATGTTCAACAGCCCCTTGTGCACGATCTCGTTCAACCCAAAGTGGGTCTTCCCGATCCGTCGATGACCCACCACGACTCTGTATCGTGCCCCAGACCTATGTACTGTATCCTGCTGTGGTCGTGGCCTGTAGCCAGTGTCTATTACTCTAACGGACACTGTACACCATCATCGCTAGGAGCATGCTCGTTAGGAACACACAGTACACTATTAACGAGAACATCCTGTTGTGCAGTCGTACTAGGTCCCGCCGCTGCTCCATCATTGTGTCGTTCAGATACCTGTTTATCTTGTTCTGCTCTTGGTTGAACCTCATTCGGAACTCCTATACCAGTGTACACCACGATCTGCGTCGGTGCCGTTAATGTTGCTTCTATCTTCGCCTTAGGACTGTAGCGGGCGTTGTCTACTCCAGCGGCCCACACCAGGGCCTTGTGTCGGGCGGTGCTGCTCGCCACGTTGTCCTCGTCCATTGTGTGTACCTCCTCCATGGCAGTGTCCCTAAGGTACTCCCCTCGATCCTCTCTAGCCTGCGCAAGCTTCTCCTCCACACCAGGAATGTTGCGCTTCCACGAGCATAGCTGCACGTAGGAAGGCATATCAGGCATGGAACATATTTCCTTGAGCGTTCTTCCGTTGATGATCTCATTGCACACCAGCTCAAGGGTCACTTCTGAGTATGGAGTATAGGACTGTACAGTTACTGTACCGTCTGCTAGCTCCTCCTCAACGAGAACCGTGGCTCCGTTGAGGGTTCTGGGAACCAACTTCGTCCTTACACCAGTGGTGTCACGCTTAAGAATAAATTCCGTAACTCCAGTGGTGGAGTTGTATATATGGATGTGAGCACCCACGCTGCGTGCTTTGTGAGTGCGATTGCGAAGCAGTTCATCGAAGCTGACTGCTGGGATTTGGATATTTGTGGACATTACTCCAGTGTGTGGAAAAGGAGGGGGAAGTCAAGTTGTAGCGTGGGACGCGGTGCAGCAATCTTGTGTGGGTTTTGTAGTGGGTTGCGTCGTGGTCCTGAGTACGCAAGGGGGGTGGGGTCCGAATCGGG
>CALMKR010000112.1 GCA_937867625.1 uncultured bacterium
CGACTAATTAATCGTTTGCTGGAGACTGAATTCCAGCCTACGTTTGAGTTGAGCAAGAGCACGGCCACGCAATTTCAATTGCTGTTCTCGTTTTCGAGCATCAGGCTCGGCCGCATATGCCTCATAGTACAGCAATATCAATGGGCGCCGCGGTTTTGTGGATTGTACGTCTCCAGCGTTATGTTCTTTTAACCGTCGCTTCAAATCGTTGGTCGAACCTACATACAGTTCATTATCTTTGATACTTCTGAGTATGTAGAGATAGAACATAACGAACGATTAATCTAGTGTGTGGGCCAACTTGCCACCATGAGCATATCGGCATCTTTCATGTGAGCAGGTAGTTCTTGCCAGACGGTCTCAGTCACAAACGGCATAAATGGATGGAGAAGCTTGAGAGAAGTGACAAGGTAGTGGGTGAGCATACGCTGGCGGGACGCACGTTCGGCGGGTGAGCTAGCGAGGAGTGCCTTGCTCTCTTCGATCACCTGGCTCGCGAAGTGATCCCAGATGAAGTGGTAGATCTTTTCGGCGGCGAGGTCAAAGCGGTCCTTGGTCATTTCGGTATTGATTTCGGCAACCATTGGGTGGAGGAATTCGTTTTCGAATTTAGTATCGGCCTCAGTGTGCTCCGCTGGTGGCACGTAGTCTGCGGTGTTATCAAGTACAAAGCGGGTGATGTTCCAGAGTTTGTTGGCGAATTTCTTGTGAGCATTGACCTTATCCGGGTCGAGGTTCATGTCGGTGCCTGGTACGTTGTTCATCATGAGACCCATACGGAGCGCGTCAGTCCCATACTTTTCTTGAATCTCACTTGGCGCTATCACGTTGCCTTTACTTTTACTCATCTTCTTGCCGTGTTTGTCTCGCACCATACCATGGAGGTAGATCTTTTTGAACGGCACTTCGCCAGTGCGGTAGAGTCCGAGCATCACCATGCGGGCTACCCAGAAGAAGAGGATATCCTTACCTGTTTCCATCACTGCGGTCGGGTAGAAGGTCTTGAAATCGTTGCTCTCGCCAGTATAGTCAGTGACACATAGTGGCCACTGGCCAGAGGAGAACCACGTATCAAACGTGTCTTGTTCATGCTCGACAGTACCACCGCACTTGGTACAGGCAGTGATGCTGTTGTCGAGGTCTACCATCCCGTGATGGCACTCGGTACAGACCTTGGCTGGAATCGGGATACCCCAAGCAATCTGTCGGGCAATTGGCCAGTCTTCAATATTGGTGAGCCAGTGCCGGTAGACACGTTCGTCGCGCTCGGTGACGAAACTGTAGCGACCAGCATCAAGCGCCTCAAGCGCTTTTGCTGCGAGCGGCTTCATATTAACGAACCACTGTTCTTTGATTTGGGGTTCAATTTCGCGGCCACACTTGTAGCAACAGGGGACAGCGTGGTGATACTGTTCGTCTATTTTAACGAGGAGCCCTTTTTCTTTGAGTTTTTCAACAATCAGCTTGCGGGCCTCACGAATATCTTGCCCAGCAAATTCACCGGCAATCGGGAGGAGCTTGCCGCGCCAATCAATGATTTGTTCGTAGTCGAGGTTGTGACGTTTCGCGATCTCGAAGTCGATACCAGAGTGCCACGGTGTGATGGTCATCACACCGGTACCCATCTCGGGGTCTCCGGCTTCGTCTTTTATAACAGTTGCCGTAATTGGTCCATTGATCCACTCGAGTGAAATAATTTGACCATGCTGGTACTCAGCGTAGCGGGCATCGTCTGGGTGCATAACGACGTACTTGTCGCCGAACTTTGTCTCAGGACGAGCAGTACCGATGACAAATGGTCCATACTGGAAGTAGTAAAACGGCTCGGTACGTTCCTCGTGTTCTACCTCAAGGTTTGAGAACGAGGTCTGGTGTTTTGGACACCAGTTACTTGAGCGAGCACCACGGTAGAGGAGTCCGTCTACTTCGAGCTGCTTGAAGGTGTCGTAAACAATTTTCTTGACCCGGTCATCCAGAGTAAAGAGTGCCCGGGACCAATCACATGAGGCACCAAGGGAGCGAATCTGTCCCTCCATGAATGATTTGTTTGAGAGGGTAAAGTCGAGGATTTCGGCGTAGAGTTCTTCGCGGGTCATTTGGAAACGAGAGCGACCCTCCTTTTCGAGTTTCTTTTCGTACACCACCTGGGTCTCAAAACCTGCGTGATCAGCGCCGGGGAACCACACCGCCTTTTTGCCCTTCATGCGCTCGTAGCGCATCATGATGTCTTGGACGGTTACGAAGAGTGCGTGCCCAGCATGGAGTGAGCCATTAGCATTTGGTGGTGGCATCACAATCGCAAAGGGTTCGGTGCGGTCGCCGGGGAGATTGTCCGGATTGAAGTAGCCCGAAGCCTCCCACAGCTGGTAGATGCGGTCTTCGTGATTAGCCGGATTATACGGACTCGTAAATAGGGCTGGGGTGGTACTTTGACCTTGACTCGTCCCGTTAGAAGCCTGATTTTGGGATGACGGACTCGTGTTTTTTTCTGTGTTTTCCATGGTAATAAACGTTGATTTCTAACGGGATAAACTCATTAATAGTAGTCGCATCGTAGCATGAAAAAGCCGTGAAATAAAGAAAAGCCCGCGCAGGTGCGCGGGCCGAAGATCTTCCTTCATGCTTCAGAGGTCAACCCAAAATTCATCCTTCGGATCCTTGAATGGTGCCACTGTCGCTTCGGGGTAGAAGTCAGGGTCGTAGAAGTAACGTGCATCCGCATAAGGCTGCAGTGGCCTCCTTACGGGAGGAGTTTGTTGTTTTTCAGAGAAGATGACCGATTGGTTTCCTTCTGGTACGAATGTCATGATGACTCCCTTCTGAATGGAACGTATTGCGCCTCCTGCTTGATTGCAG
>CALMKR010000113.1 GCA_937867625.1 uncultured bacterium
CTTCCCTTCGATAAAGTCACCAAGAAAACCATTGAGCACTACAAGGCTTACCTCAACTCCCCCACTCGCAAGACCTCGGGTGGGCAAGAATCTGAAGTGAAGCTCAAAAGCGGATCTATCAACCGTCACCTCACCTCACTGCGTCGCTATCTCTCGTATCTCCTAGATATGGACGAGTTCGCCCCTATCCCCCCTCAGGCGATTAAACTCCTCCGTATGGGTAAGCAACATGGCCAAGTGGCAGAACTACACGAACTCATTAGACTCATTGAGTGTCCAACACAAGTGGAGAAGGACGAGTTTGTCGCCAAGCGCAACCGCGCCATTATGGAAACCCTCTTTGCGAGCGGGATGCGTATCTCTGAACTCATTTCGCTGAAGATCAACCAGCTGGATCACTCAGGCAAAATCTTTGTTGAAGGTAAGGGTCGCAAGCGCCGCTTCATCTACCTCACCGCGCGAGCCGAAGGCTACATCCGTGATTACCTCAAAATCCGTGACGACAAGAACCCATACATCTTCGTCGCCGAACGTGGTCTTAATGCCACCAACGTGAAGAAGCACATCTCCCCTAACTACGTCCAGATGAAGATCAAATGGTATCGCGAATACCTCGGTATGAGTATCAAAACGAGCGCCCACAGTCTCCGTCACGGCTTTGCTACCTACCTCGCCGAACAAGGGGCGAATCCGGCCGCTATCCAAGTACTCCTTGGTCACGAATCACTCGAGACCACCACGCGGTACGTACATGCGAGTGATCGCTACGCCGAAACCACCCATCGTGATTTCCATCCGTTGAAGAAATAAATACCGGATGTATAAATATATGAAATCCCGGCAAGACATACTTGCCGGGACCTTCCTCTTCGGATTGCTGATTACGCTACGACCTTGACGTCCGAGATGCTCCATCCCATCACCCCATTGGGGACTTTTTGGTCGGGTCGCTTAGAATCTTCACGCCAGCCAAGACGTTCACCGAGGAACTGCGTGAGCTTGTGCACAGCCTTGTCGTATGTGCTTTTCCGCCCATCAGAAAGGATGTAGTGGAAGGCAATATAGTGCAAGCCATTCCTCCCTGCCCCGCGGACATGTAGGTCGACCCAACGGTCAGGGTTCCTGGACTTCAACTCCGCCAGGAAGCCTGCCAACTGCTCTACTGAGACAGTGGCGTCGAACTTCACAGTACCAGCCGCTCGGTGATCGTAGTTCAAAAGTGCTGTCATCTTCGTTCTCCCATAAACATGGAGGGTAAGCGCGCCAGGATTGGTCACGCACTAACACAATATCATATAAATATGATATTGTCAATTTA
>CALMKR010000114.1 GCA_937867625.1 uncultured bacterium
TTGCCGCCCCTTCCTTGTATCTGAAGTTATTAATTTGTTCTTTGGAGGTAAGGAAGGGGTGATGAGAATTAAACCCGTCTGTCTAAAAACAGAAAAATGGCCATGCCCGGCCATTTCTCAACGAACTTACCAGTAAGCTCTATACAATTAATTTACATCAGTATTTATATACTGCAAGTGGATAATTAAGTATAGAGTTAATTAATCCATTAATTATGGAAATTATTATCAGTGTTTTGAGCTTTACAGCATCAATTCTTAATTTTGTTAAGGGTTGGATGATAAGTTCAAAACCAACACCCGACCATACAGTGTCGCATACATATGGGGGGACAGGGAAAATAAAATTGGTAGTAAAAGGAGAAAATTCCACTATCAATATTATACATATAACGCACGTTGAAAATAAAAACGATACTAGCTAAAAGAGAAAGCCCGCCGATGCGCTCCGCATCGGCGGGCTTTTCGGTGGGCGGTTAGGGTAGTCGAGGTGGCGGGTCAGGGTGCGAACTGCTCGCAAAGCATGGTGTACATTGCTTCGGCCGAGAGGGTGCCTTTGCCTCGTTTCTGCCAGCTGGCTTTGAGGTGACGGACTGTTGTCGACCTCAGGCAGGGGGTTAGCACACCGATGGTGACCAGAAGGTTGATGAGGCGGTCGTTGACCTGATGCTTGCGCCGGCCACAGTTGGTCAAAATACAAGCGCCGGTCTTTGTCATTCAAGCGCTCGAATTCGGCGACCAAGGCAGCGAGAGTGACGTCGCCATCATCGAGATAGACATTGGCTCCATGCATAAACGGAGGTACAGGAAGATCGGTCATCGAGTCGTCCTTTCTGCCTATATAGGCAATAGGTTGATGTTTCGGCACTACCATACAATAATCTCTTATTTTTGTACACAGAGTCCGTGGATATGTACCCTCGGCAGTTTGCAAGCTCGTGTATGATAGAGGGTAAGGAAGTAAGCGATATTGGGCAGGGACTATGTTTCGCGACGACATGGTCCCCGCCGAGTATCGCTTTTTGCTTTATATAGCCTGACTGATACACTAGTGATAGGTTTGTCACTAATTGGCAGGGAGGTGCCGATGTTCTCGACTCCGATGTTGATAGTCACGCTCCTCTTTGAGAGCGCGACGATTGTGCCGTCGTCACCGCTGCCATCTTGTGGGGCTTGGGAACTGACGTTGCGGGAAGTGCAGCGAGTTATGTGCGTTTGCCATACCATCAGTGGCTTGGAGGTCTGTGCGGGGAAGGTCGATATCGATTCGCGTTTCCTCGAACTCTATACCAATCGTCGCGACGGACAGCGACCTTGGGCGTACATCGAACTACAGATGCACATGCAATGAACAAGGGGCGACCACTGGTCGCCCCTTCGCCTGTAATTTTGTATAATGGAAATATGGAATCGCACCTAGACCAAGTATTGGCGTACCCCGCCCGAGCACTCGCCACCTGCGGTTCAGCTGGGCTTAATGTAGTACCGGTGTCGGTAGTAACCAAGGAAGATAACTCACTCATCCTCTACGATTTTTTTATGGGCAAGACGGTCGTTAATATCAATGCCACTGGAGAGGTGGCACTGACCGCCTGGGATGGACTCGTTGGTATTCAGATTAAGGGTCAAGCTTGTTACGAATCATCCGGTGATTCGTATAATAAAGCGGTGACCGTCATGCGTGGGCGGTTTCCGGAACGGACGCTACGTGGCATTATTCGTATTAGTCCAGAGGCGGTATTTTTGGTTTCACCTGGTACCGAGGCGGGACAACAATTAGTATAAGCGTAGTCGTATGCTCCGAACCCTGTCGTTATTATTGATAGTCTCATTAGCGCTCTACTGGTATGCAGCGGTGGGTATGGTGTGCCGAGCACCACTCTCATACCAGATTGCTTTGCCTATCGATGAACGGTTCGGTATTACCGAGGCCGAAGCGGCCGAAGCCGTTAAGGATGCGGAGATGGTCTGGGAGTCAGCGCTCGGTCGAGAGCTCTTCTATGCTGTCGAGGGGGCGTCGGCTGATGTCACTATCAATTTCGTGTTTGGTGAACGGCAGGCGGCGGCACTGGCTGAAGCTGACCTACGGGAGCGACTGGCAGACAAACAGTTGTCTTCAAGCGACGTGCAGGCACAGTACGACAAGCTTGTTGGTGAGTATCAGACAGCAAAGAAGACGCACGAAGCTGCTGTCGGAGACTACGAAGAACGCTTGGCTGCGTACAATGCCGAGGTGGCTCGGTACAACGATGCTGGCGGGGCTCCGGCTGATGTGTATGAGGCGCTCGGTCGGACCGAAACGGCATTGGCCAAAGAAGTCGATCGTCTCGAAGCGGAAGCTGCTGCCCTACAGGAGCGAGCAGCTGAAATCAATAAACTGGGCGAAACGGGTAACCAGATTATTCGTCAGTACAATGTTGGTGTTGAGACATACAACGAACAATTTGGCACCGCCGAAGAGTTTACCGAAGGGGATTATCAAGCTGGTCGTATCAATGTCTATACCTTTGCCAATCAGACGGAATTGGTCAAGGTACTCGCACACGAACTGGGACATGCTTTATCAGTGTCTCACGTTGAGGGGAGTAATTCGGTGATGTATTATTTACTTGAGGATCAACCGACACCGCTGACCCTATCGCCACAAGATACCGCTGCTGTGACAGCCGTCTGTGGTGACACCGGCAGTGTTCCGACGCGCGTTCGAGAACTCATTAATCGTTATATATTATAGTTATGAATAGTTTGTTTAGTACTGCGCTCAATCGTACTTTAGCAACGCTGGTACTCCTTGGAGTAGTGGTAGCGCTTGGTAGTTATGCGTATGTGACGCTCAAAAATGCTGGTGGTTGGGTCGGTCCAACAACAATTAATGTGGTTGGTAATGGTGAAGTAACCGCGGTACCTGATATCGCCACCTTCTCATTTTCAGTGAAGGCGGAAGGCGCCGATGCGACTGCGGCTCAGGCCAAGTCAGCGGAAGCCATGAAGGCCGTAAATGATTACCTCAAGGGCG
>CALMKR010000115.1 GCA_937867625.1 uncultured bacterium
CATCTCTGACATTTTCGCGTGTTTCAAAGTGCTTGCGACCGGCTTTAATTTTTAGCTGTTCGAGAGGATTGAGATCTTCGATATTATTTTTACCTTTTGTTTCTGTTACCAGATACAGTCTTGAATCTCCTTGAAATATTATTGCCCAGTCAGGATTGTAAGTACCAAGCGGTGTTTCAATTTTGAAAGCACGCGGTAGTTTTACATAAAATTCAATTTCATCACGAGCTTCGAGTTCACTAGCAAAGTCACTTTCTATTGTAGAGTCAAACAACACTCCATCATACAAAGTTTTTTCTTGATTTTGAACAGTACGGACAGAATCAATATACGACTCTACTTCTGCGTCTTTAAAAATTTGCATTTCATACTCAGTACCTGAAATTTTTTCGTATCGTATTCCTTCAACCAATTTTTGTTCTTTTGTACGTTTAATTATTTGAACTACACTATCCATGAAGTGCTGTGGGTTTGAACGAGCTTTCGTCAGAGCATCGGCACCTGCTGCGTCTAACATAGACAGAATTGTTCGTGGCAGCAGTTTTGTTTGGTTGGCGATATATCTCACCATGTCAGGAATAGGAAGCGACTGTGCAAAACGTTTACCAGTTCTCACTGCCCGAGTCGTAGTGAGGATTCCCTTATTCGCATCAAAGGACAATGTAGCAATGTCAGTACGAATCTTTGGTGCTTGCGAAACAATTTCTTTTATTCCATCACCCACAGCGATAACAAAAGCAGCTTGATCAAATGAAACTCTGTAGCGAGTTTTGTATTTAATTTTATTCCAGATTTCAACAAATCGTTCGTCCATCATCCACTGCTTTTTGAGTTTAACAACTTTCTTTTTCCTTTTATTCTTTATACGACCATCGCCAAAAACTTGCCCTGTTTCGTTCTCGATTTCCTCCTGGAGACCTTTTGCAAATGATTCGTAACTTTCGTTTGCTATTACGGTTAGCACATTGATGTTTTGATCAAATATGCGAACACCACTGCTGTCTACCGGCAGTCGTAGACCTCGGCCAATCTCCTGACGCTTTTTTACATACGCTTCAGTTTCATTGAGTGTACAAATTTGAAAAACATTCGGGTTGTCCCAACCTTCCTTGAGTGCTGAGTGTGAAAAGATGAATTGGAGTGGTTCTTCACTCGACAAAAGCTTCTCTTTGTCTTTCATGATAAGCGAGTAGGTGTCTCGATCGGCATCGGTTGTGCCTTTGGTGTCTTTGTAGTCTCCCGCTTTATCTTTTGAGAAGTAACCGTCATGTACCAGAGCAACTTGAGGTAAATTTAATCCTGCATACTTACTTTGCTGTGCGAGTTCACTATAGAGTTCTTCGAACCAGTTTGCGTACACACCCTTTGTACTTTCGGCATGGTTGCGATATTTTTGCACTGAATCTATAAAGAAAAGTGAAAGAACCTTAATTTTTTGACCTCGTTCGGCAAACTTGCGCATTTTTTCAAAGTGCTCTGTAATTGTTTCTTTAATTTGTTGCTTCCTGATTTCGTCATCGAGTTCACCAATTCCTTTATCTCTTGAAACAACTATACCATTTTGGAATTCAACTTCCCCACGCACAGCATCGATGGTGGCCACCACAAACCCTTCGTAGGCTGGTAGATAACCAGATTCAACATACAGATCACAGTCAGCAACGGCACGAGTTTTGTGAACACCGGCTTTGATAACTTTCTTTTTTATAATACCATCGCGCACCTGCTCTATCTCCAGACTGGCGGTAATGTTCGTTTTGGTCGCAGCAATACCAACTACCTTTACATAGGCGTCATTTTGCGCTCCGTCTTCTCGTACCGATGCCACCTCGATACGTTTTACCAAGCCTTGATCATACGCCTCAACTGGGCCGAGTCTGTATACCTGATTGTATAGATGTCTGTGGGTGGCTGAGTAGCGAAGTGTACAGAGTGGATGCAATGACGCAATGGCATCACGCGCTTTTTCACTCTCCATGTTTTGCGGTTCGTCAATAATAACAATTGGATTTGTCTTTTGTACTAGTTCTAGTGGAATGCCACCAATGCTGTCATTTGCTTTATTGATGACGGTGTCTTCGGCTTTAAAGGCTTCGATATTCACGAGCATCACGGACAAATTATTGCTTGTCGCAAAAGCCCGCAAGTCACTTGGACGTTTGCTGTTATAGGCAAAAAAAGAGTAAGGTTTGTTACCATAAAGACTTTGGAGGTGGTCGCGAGTAATCTCAAGTGATTTCAACACCCCTTCACGAATTGCCTTGCCTGGTACAACAATAATGAACTTCGCAAACCCGTACCGCTCATGGAGTTCAAAGATTGTGCGTAAGTATACATACGTCTTGCCCGTTCCTGTCTCCATTTCGACAGTAAAATTCCTTCCCTCAAACTCTTCTTGGATAGGTAACCCGTTGCGCTCTTGTATAGTACGCAAGTTATCGAGGATCGTAGTGTCATCTATCTGTAGTAGATTACCAATCCCTTGTGCGCCTTGAAACAGTCCTAGTCCGGTACTACTGAACAAGCCACTACTTGAAGTCGTTTGCTGACCATCAAAAATATCAACGACACTTTTAATAGCGTCTAGTTGGTATTGCTGGCTGGCATCGAATTGCAGCTTCATAATTAAATAGTCTGGAAGATTATTCCTTTTTCGGTACAACGTAGATCAAAATTAATTTTCTCTTCGTCATTTTTGAACACACTTTCTAGGACAATAACTGTTTTTGGGTTCGAGGTAAGTACATCAGTGAACAGTCGCTCTACCGCAAACTGTTCATCCAGTACCAAGGCTACGTCATCTGCCTGGTACCATCCGTTATGGTCGACGATAGTAGTTGTGAGTGGGTAGCCAAGTTTCAGGAGGACCTCATCCGCGCGCTGCTGGGGTGTTCCATCTGGTAATGTATTCACATAATTGAACATTGCCGTACGTAGTTCCGCATCTGACTCGTAGGACTTTGCTCGCCATACTGGAAAATGTGAATCTGTAGCTCGATAGACGCGTACACCGAGGTCGCCGGTATATTCGGGGTTTTCGGCTTGTACCTTTTTAGCGGCACGTTTTATACGCTCTAGTGCGATATCACTAATGCGTGCATACCCAGCTTTCTTGGCTTCGCTACCCTCTGGAGTATCTTCTGGTAGCTGAACGCATATGTATTGGCGGTTACCGCCATCCGCTGCATTTTGTGCCATTACCGCGTGTGCACTAGTGCCTGAACCAGAGAAGAAGTCGAGGACAATTTCATTTATGTTTTTATCTGTCGAAATTTCTATCAATTGGGATACTAGCTCTATAGGTTTAGGGTTATCAAAATAGTTACCTGCTAGTATTGCTTCCAGTTGTTTTGTACCGTTTATAGTGAAATTACTCAACACCGACCTTGGTCGTTGGTTTATTAATTCATTTTCAAAAACCTTGAGTCTTGGTACATTTTTATATTCGGGCTCATTACCGAAATAGATTTTTTTGTCCTGCAACAAAACTTCCATTTCATCTTTTTTTACCTGCCATTGCCTTGCCCATCTAATTCCTGATGGTGAC
>CALMKR010000116.1 GCA_937867625.1 uncultured bacterium
ATGCGATTCACTAAGTAACCTCTAGCAACATAGCATTTAAACCAAAAATAAGGTATAATGTATAAGACTAAAGACGGTGTTGTACGGCCCCCATTGGCTAAGCAATCACCTACATCTAAAAAAGAGACTACTAAAGTAGAATCTGGCGAGAGCAAACTCCATGAAGTCATGGAGATGTTTGAGTCGTGGCGTTCTTATCGCCGTCGTATCGAAAAAGAATGGATACGAGACAACAAGCTTTACAACAACCAGCGTGTCACTGATGACCGCTACAAAGGCGTGTCTGATACATTCGTCCCGATGGCATTTTCCACCGTTGAGACTATTTCATCTGCTATCGTATCAGGTGATCTAAACACTGACTTCATTCCACAAGACATTTATAAATACATTGAAGACAAGTATGTAAGCAATCTTCCTATCCCTGAAGGCATTACACAGGAAGACGCTAAAGCAATCAAGGAAACCTACCTTAAACAAAAGATACAGGAAGTCATACAGGGCGGCATCATCAGCGAGGAAGACATTGAAGCACTAAACGCTTTATATGACTACTTCTGGTACAAGGGTGACTGGGACGAGAAGTTAGAAAAGCTCGTTAACTCTGGTTTACGTATTGGTACTGGTGCATGGTGGTTGTCATGGGATGTAGATCATCCAAAACTAGAAACTGTTCCATTCCCTGATTATATATTTGACCCACATGCTCGTGATGATGAATCTTGCCGATATACAGGCAGAAGGTATCTTGCTGATCTTGAAACCCTAAAAGAAGAAATGATTCTCGACCCAGAAACAGGCGAGAATAAAAAGCGTTTCCATGGTCTTGAAGCCATTGATGAAGAAGCAACCTCTGCAACAAAGGCAGAAGAAGATAAGACAGACAAAGAACTCAAAGAAGACATGATGTATATCTCTACGACGAGTATTGACCAGAACTCTGGTCAGGTAGAAGTAATCGAACTTGTCGTAAAAGACCGTTTATATACCGTCGTGAATCGTAAGGTGCTTGCTGAAGATATTGAACATCCTGTTGTTTCCCAGGCAAAACTTAAAGGAATTGATATTAAACAGTTCATGCCTGGTATCACATGGGCGAACTATAAGGACGAATCACTTCTTGTAGGTAAGAGTGAGATTTCTACATTTTGGAAGGAACAGGAACGTCTTAACGATGTCACCAACCAAAAGAGTGACGCCATCACTCGTGCGTTACTACAGAACTACCGTGTTGACCCTTCATTGAAGTCACAGGCTAAGGCATTGAACGTGCCTGGCGGTGTGGTATTTGGTCAGTCTGGTCAGTATGAAGTGCTTGATAGCGCAACTGTACCTAATGCAGCATTCACCGAAGAAGCATCAATCAAAAACAATATACGTGAAGCCACCGCTACCGATCAGGTCGTAAAGGGTGTAGGTTCAACATCTGACATCACTGCTACAGAAGCAAACCTACAGGTTGCACAATCTGGGCAGAGGATTGAACGAAAGATTAAATCTATCGAACGCGGTCCATTACGATCACTTGCACGTAAAGTATTCCTGCTCATTCGTCTCTTCATTGATGACCCCCTACTTATCCCTACGAACTCAAATAAGGGAATCATGCCAAAGCTATTTGACCCACGTAAGTACACACAGGATTTTGAACCACGAGTTGTGTTGAACATTAATCATAAGCAGCAAATGCGAGCAGAACGGGAAACCGCACTGCAAGCTTACACGATGCTCATTCAAGACCCTACAAACAACTTAGAAGAAGTCAAAAAGGCTTTACTACCTAAAATTGTTGATCTTGATAAGGCACAGATTGATTTAATCACTACACAGGCTCCTCAACAGATGGGTGCAATGTCACCTATGGGAGCTGAAGGGGTAGTCGCACAATCTGGTATGCCTATGGATGGACAGGGAGTGCCACCTGAAATGGCTCAAATGTCTGTGGGGATGCCAGCATGATCGAATTTAAAGATGACGAGCTTGTAACGCTTACTAAAGACTACCTAAATTCTAAATTAGGTATGTATCACATGCAGCTATTAACGAACAAGGCAGCAGGGTTCACACAGCTTGCTCAGAACATTAATACCCAATCACCACAACGCTATACCGATAAGGCTTCAGGAATCATTGAAGCAATAAATGATATTAAAGCACCTTTGAGTGACGATATGACGGTAGTGCAATAGACCCTCCGAAGTCTACTACCGTCATATGGCTACTCAAGCCAACACATTAACAACCAATCGAGAAGAGGACGCGGGCTATGTCCTGCCGTGGCAATAAGATATAGCGTGTTAACTTTCTAACTTATCTAAGAAAGGTAACACCGTCTTTAGTCAAAATTGCCGCGTCTTCTTCTCGGAGGGTCATTAACAACTTAGGAGAACGGAATGGAACCAACCACAACCGAACCCACTGCAAATCCTGGCGTAGAAGAACCTACACAACCAGTTGTTGCAGAGGAAGTTACGGCGGAAAGCCCAGACCAAGCAAATGTAACGGAACCATCGGAGCCATCTACGGATGACAACTCATCATGGTTGCAAAGTAAGGGCATTGACCCGAACTCACCGGAAGCAGTTGCAAAACTTGCAGACATGGCACGTAACGCTGAAAAGCTTATGACCACGAAAGCACAAGAAGCAGCAGAACTTAAGCGTTCACTTACATCAACAGCACCACAAGCTGACGATGGAATGCAAGAGTTTATAGCCGACTATAAGCGGGATAAAATGCTCACTTCATTCAAGGATACACATCCTGACTGGAAGGAACATGAACCCGTTATGACCGAGCTATTACTGAAAGAATCACCATCTGGATATTCTTATGGTCAGCTTGTTAACGCAGGGATTATCCCATTAGAGGCGGTATACACGATGGCAAAAGGGTCAGCAGATGTTGAAGGAATTAAGAAAGCTGCTCAACAAGAAATACTCCAAAGTGTTGCGAATAAACAACGCGCTGCTGGTACGACGGCGAATGCCACGAACTCAGCGCCTAATCAATCCACTAAAGAGTTCAAAGACCTTTCAATCGCTGAAATGGAAGCCAAACTAGGCATCGTCAGGAACTAAACCTTTAGTTAATAAAGGGACAAACAAATGGCAGCTAACAAGACAACCGATCTGACACAAGAAATGTCAGTCTACTACGAGAAGGTTTTCCTGGCTCGTGCAGAATATGAATTTATTCACAAAGAGGGCGCTCAAATGCGTACTCAGCCACAGAACGGTGGTAAGCAGGTGAACTTCACCCGCCACACGCCTTTGGCAACTGTTACCACAGCACTTACTGAAGGTACAAACCCATCAGAAGTTAACCTTACCGCTACGACTGTATCAGCAGCACTTGCTGAATACGGTACAACCGTTAAGATTTCACGCTTCCTTACTCGTACGGGTATCGACGCAAACAACAAAGAAAAAATCGAAGTTGTCGGTCAGAACATGGGCGAAACCATTGATGAACTTACCCGCAACGAATTGTTCACTGGTGCAACTGCTCAGCTTGCCGGTGCAAAGGCAGCACTTACTGACATCTCTGCTTCTAACACGCTTAGCGCAGCAGAAATCCGTAAGGCTGTTCGTACCCTCAAGACGAACAAGGCTCGCAAGTACCAGGGTCGCGGTTCATGGATTTGTAAGACTGGGCCATTCCCTGCTTACGACCTCATGGGCGACACCACTTGGGTAAACGCTACAACCTATGACAATAACGCTGAAGGCATCTATAAGGGTGAAATCGGTCTATTGTACGGTACTCGTTTCCTCGAATCTGCTAACCAGAAGACAGAAGCTTCTACCACTACGGTATATAGCAACTTCATTCATGGTTCAGACGCATTCGGTGTCATGGACTTGGAAGGCGATAAGCCACAACTGTTCATCGTTCCTAACACGAACATTGATAGCGGTAACCCTGCTGGTCGATTCTCGACTGTTGCATGGGCGGCATCGTTCGTTGCAAAGACCTTAAATTCTAGCTGGTTAATTAATGTGAAAACTGGAGCAACAGCGTAGTCAATGCTTGATGGTTCCCCTGTATAATGCTATAATTAGAGCATTAAGGGAGAACCAACAATGCATAAAGAATGCGTAGTTTGTAACAAACAATTCACTAGACCAAATGGATACTCTCAGAAGCAGTGGCTGAACCGAACAACCTGCTCACGAAAGTGTAGTGCGAAACGGACAGCCACACTTCTGAAGGGGACAAAACAGAGCGAAGAAACGAGACAAAAAAAGAGTGTAGCACAAAAGTTAAAATGGCAAGATTCAGAAGAACGAGCCAAACGAACTAAAGCAATAACTCGAAAAATGCATACGAAGGCATACAAAGAGCATCACAAAGCTAGTCTCCGTAAGTACTTTGACAATCCAGATAATAAACAAGCCATTAAAGAGCGTGTTAATAAAGCCGTTAAAACTAAGTTCGTACCAAATACGCACAGAGCTAGAGGTTCAGTTACATACATATATGCTGAAAACCAAAAAGGTGTTAAGTCACCCATAAAAGTTGATACAGCAGACTATGAAGCGCTAAAAGGATACAGATGGGTTATGCAGAATACTGGTTATGCAGAAGCGACCATCAATTCAAAGCGAGTGCTTATGCACCGTATGCTGCTAAAACCTGAAGGTAGAAAACAAGTAGACCATATTAATGGCTTTAAGAACGACAACAGACGAGCGAACCTACGAACCGTGACACCTGCTCAACAGAGCTATAACAAGAAACGCGGGCGTATGAATACTAGTGGGTGTAAAGGTGTCACGTACTCAAAAGATGCTAAGAAGTGGCGTTCAGTTATTTGGAAAAATCATAAGAGGTACCATCTAGGATATTTCGACGATATTAAACAAGCCTCACAAGCTTACAATAACGCCGCAATAAAATTACATGGAGAACACGCTAGCTTAAATAAATAGGAGGGAAATATGGACGACAAACTTAAAAAAGAAATCTACGACACTTACCAAAACGGTGCATGGTCACCACTACAGCTTTCATATAAGTTCAACGTAGAAGTATCCGAAGTGCTTGATGCAATCGGTGAAGGACAAATGAACGAAGTCACACTTGTTGGCGATCAGATCGATGCAGAAGATGTCGGACCAGGCGCAACAATCAACCGTGGTACGAAGCAAAGAGTGAAGTACACAAAGAACTAATTATGTTTGTTGATTCATCCCGTAAAAAAGACCTCATGCAATTAAAAGCATGGATGAATGACTTCTCATACACGCCTGCAAGACGCAAGATGTTCTTTCGTACTTACCAGAAGATTCAGTCACAGATACACGATAAGAAATTGGCAAGTATGCGTGAGCGTCTTGTAAAAGCCGTGAAAGCAAAAGACAAAAACGAAACATGGAAAATCACTAATCAGATTAAAGACTATGCAAAAGAAGAACGCATGGAAAAAGGAACAATGTAATGGCACTCACAGACAATGCGATTCAATATACGAGCCAGGAAATAGATAATAAATCGTTCAACGCTACAGTAGGTGCTAGGAGCGATACGCTTGCAACAAAGATAGCAGGCGAAGACCTTGCTGTAGACATCCTAAAAGTAGAAGAGCAATTCAGCGCAACCAACATCACCACCGCCACGACCACAGTTATTAAAACTGGTTCAGGGCTACTTCACTGTATTACGGTAAACACTACCGCAGCAGGAACTATTACTATCTATGACAACACTGCTGCATCAGGTACAAAGATAGGCACTATCAAAGCATCAGTTGCAGAAAACTCTTACTTCTTTGATGCAAAGTTTGCTACTGGTCTAACAATTGTCACCGCAGCTGCAAGTGACATAACGGTAAGTTGGAGATAATCATGGCACGAACAATCACTATTGATACCATCAACGAAAATACTGGTGACGTAAAGTTTACCGTATCTGGTGCAAAGAAATCAGAACTGAACGGAACATTCACTGTAAACGGTCTCCCTGTCGATACGAAAGTATCACTTATTCAGGCAATCAAAGACTACCTAGATGCATATAAGGCTGGACTTGATTCGACTAAGAAGGCAACACCTGACGCGAGTGTAACAGCCATAGTGGGGCAAGCACAAACCGCTACTGAGGTCTAGCAATGGCCAGGTTAAAAATACGGAACTTTGGAACTGCTCTTTCCTTTAATGGGACGAGTGCTAGGGTAGCGATTCCGTCTAGTGCAAGCTTTCAATCTACGACAGCAGCCACATTCATAGTGTGGGCGAAATGGAATAGTTTAGCAGCAAATGCTGGACTGATGGCAATAGACAGTCTCAGTACTGGGCTTTACCTTGCGCTTCGTAGCACAGGCGTAAAGTTTGAAGTTCCTGGTACTGACCCGCAAATACCGATTAGTAAACTAAAAAAAGGCCAACACTTCTGTATCGTCGGCGTATTCAACGATGGCGGTCTGAATAAAATCTACCTTGACGGTACACTCATAGACTCACAGACAAGCACGGGAACCGCCACTACGTCAGGGATACCTGCATATGTAGGGAGCTATAACAACGCAGCAGACTTCCACAATGGAATCATCTCCGAAGCATTGTGCTATAAAGATACAGCGTTATCCGCTGCACAGGTATCAGATTATTACTATAACGGTACTGTCCCAACCGCAGGTCTTGCTTTCTACTACAAATTCGACGAAGGCGCTGGCACATCAGCCACAGACAGTTCAGGCAACGGCAACACGGGCACTATAACAGCAGCCACCTATACAGCAGACGTCCCGATGAAACCCCGTAAGTTAGTAAATGATAACTTAGTACGAAATGGTAGTTTTGAATTTGCACCACCTTTTGTGGCGGCTCAGACTGCTACAAGTTGGATTGATGGTAGTGCTACAGGTTCAGGTACTAATAACCTCTTTAGATGGAGCGTAGGCGCTGTACCTGCTAATGGCTCAGTGTGTTTTGACCCTACAAACTCGAATAGTGGTTCATATTCTATAAAACTAGATAAAACAGCAGGGGGTGCTTCGAGCATAAACATACTTAACGCACTATCCACGAACCTTGCCAGTGCGTCTATTTATGAGCAGACAACTAATATGATTCCCGTTTATCCTAATGTTTCATATACTCTAACCTTTTACTACAAGCAGACAAATAAGGCGGGTGGCACGGTACAAGTTTGCCGTGATGAGTTCACGGGTGCGAGCACTACAAGAATTTCATTTACGAGTATGTACAGTGATTCATCAACAAGCGATTTAGGGTGGACGAAAATTACTCAAACATTCACCACCTCACCAACTACAAACTATCTAGCACTTGAGTTTCAGTGGGCGAACGCAACGACTGGTACAGTTTGGTGCGACGACATAACCCTTAAACCCACCTATGCATTGGAGGTTAGATAAATGTTGGTATTAGATAATAAAGCCGCTATCAAATTAGCAGCAGGCTCGTCACAATACGGAAACACGGGTACAATAACTGGTGCAACTTTTTCAACTGATGTTCCTATGAGGGTAAGATAATGAAAGTACTTGATATAAAAGCAAGCCTTTATTTTGATGGAGGCGCAAACAAACGAGTTGAAGTAGGTACGAACTTTAATGCAGCTATCAATGCTGCACAAGCGTACACTATATCTACTCGCGTAAAGAGGACAAAAACAGATACCGGCGTTCAGTCATACAACTTCATGGGGAGCTATCTATCAGATAAGTTCTGGTTTAACTTTATGGCAGCAGGTGGTCAGCAGGTTCGTATTTACCATTCTGACCTTACACCAGCTTCAAACGTCACGACTAGGGCTATTAAAGACTCTAACTGGCACACCTACACCGCCACATTCGCAAGCGGGGTATCTAAGATATACATAGATGGCAATCTTGAATCATCACAGGCTATGTCTGGCACACTCGCACTAAACGGAACAAGCTTTGCACTTGCTAGTTCAAATGGTTTTGAGTTATTCGGGTATCAGTGCATGTCTCGCGTATGGTCACGAGCGCTTACAGATGCTGAGGTGCTTGCACTAGCAGCGTATGATGCAGTTCCTACAAATAATCTTTTAGGGAGATACGACATGGCAGAAGGTGCTGGCACGGCCGTGAATGATACGTCAGGAAATGGCGTAACGGCTACCATGACAGGCGCTACCTGGTCTGCCGACACACCCTCTAAAGCACGCCTCCTTGTAAACGGAAACCTTGTGAAGAATGGGGACTTTGAATATGCTCCTCCTTTTACAGCAGCGACAAACACAAACCAGAGATGGATAGACGGTACGGCTGCTGGTTCGACAACAAACGACTTATTCGGCTGGGGTATGACAACAGTCTCTGGTACAGTCGCAGCACGTTTTGATTCAACCGAAAAGAATAGTGGGAACAACTCACTCAAGTTGTCTACACTAGCTGCTTCATCTTACATTGAATGTCATATAGCAAGAACAGACAGCGCTGCTGGAAGATTAAGTTATGCCATCCCAGTATTACCAAGTACCTCATATACCTATTCTTTCTACATGAAAACTAACTACGTTTCCGGTGATGCTACAAATGGTGCATTTATGCAATTTCAAACTTATGATGGAACACTAACGGCCGTCGGTGGAACTAGTACATCTGCTGTTAAAACCACGACTGGATGGACAAGGTATACGGCTTCATTTACTACTGAAGCGACAGCAAGATTTGTTGCACCGAAATGTGTTATATATGGACACCAAGGCACTGCCACCCTCATCATGGACGCCTGGTTCGATGATATAGTCCTTACCCCTACAACACCTACTGCTCGGAGTGCTGCATAGTATGTCTGAACGCGAAAAAACTATTTCTGAACTCTCGGTATCTACTACTCTTACTGGTTCGGAGCCATTTGTCCACGGAGCAGGGAATACCGCTACTGCTAATGTTCTTAAAGCGTTCGTGCATAGTGGTTCATCAAGCTACACTTTAGATTTCGGTTCATCTTACACAGACAAAGCCCAACTCGTAGTCACTGGGCAACCATGGGTGACTACTTCAAGTGAAATCACAGCACAAGTATTAACTCCTTCAGGCGTAGACCCAGATGAACTACGCTTGTTGGATTTAAAGCCTGTGATTAGTGATTTAGTTGCTGGTGTCGGCTTTACCATCACCCTGTATTCGGAAACAGAAGCAAAAGGAACATATAACGTAATGTGCATAGGAGTATAAAATGGCAGGAGCTAAAATAGCACTTTCAGGTGCAGTAGGTGAATTAAATAATGACGGGAATGACAACGCAGCGGTTAATCTTCCTTTAACTGAGGTTGAGGCTGGTTTTGCAACCATAACTAGCCAAAACGATTCTGGTACAAAAACAGGCACAAGGTACATGTTGTCGCCTGAAACTGATGCAGACTATCGTTTGCGTGTAGCACCAGAAACACCATTTGATGATGAGACGTTTAACTACACGGCTCAAAACACAGGTAAGCATAACAACCAGTCAACAACAATGACCTATGGGTATACCACAGGCGGGCTACAGACAAATGCCTCGTCGATCACAACGACAACAACAGGTCTTTCTATGTCCACCTATGCGATGTTCCCATTCTATTCAAGCGGTGATAGTTTGTATGCATCTTACGAGCTGTCTTATTCTGCACAGCCAACAGCTAACACGATTGTTGACGTTGGATTATTCCTTCGACCTACTACAAACCCATATGCACCTACGGATGGTGTGTACTTCCGTCTTACCTCAGCAGGTTTGTTTGGTGTTATCAACCATAACGGTACAGAAACAACGACTTCAGTGTTTGCCTTTACCTACTCAGACAGTGAGGTGCACAAGTACACAATTGAAACGAATAATAACGAGACTGGCTTTTGGATTGATGATGTTCTTTATGGACAAATCCAAAAGCCAGTTACGCAGGGTCAGCCGTTCATGTCAACAGCGCTACCGTTCTCGCTACGTCATGCGATCACAGGTGGTGCAGCAGGTGGTGTGATGCAGGTAACACTACGTGGATACGGCGTTTCTCATGGTGGACTATTCCTTCCTCGCTCAGAATCAGAAGTAAACAACGGTCTGTTTGGTTCATACCAGGGTCTATCTGGCGGAACAATGGGTTCACTTTCTTCATACACGAACTCTACCAACCCAACAGCAGCAGTACCATCTAACACCGCCCTTACCGCTAACCTTATTGCAGGTCTTGGTGGTCAGGCATGGGAAACTGCAACACTCGCCTTAAACACCGACGGTATCATCCTCAGCTACCAGGTTCCAGCGGGTACTGTTTCGGTTCGTGGTAAGCGACTTAAGATCACAGGTGTAAAACTATCCTCGTTCATCCAAACAGTTCTTGCTGGTGGCCCAATGAACCGCACCTTTACCCTTAACTTTGGTCATACCGCTGTTTCTCTCGCGACAGCTGAATCAGCAATAGCAAAAGCCCGCCGTGTTGTGTTATTGCCAGAACTTACGCAGACAATCACCGCAGCTCAAGCAGTCAGTACAGCAGTGTCACAACCAGGTGGAACGGTATCACTATTCCCAGAACCTATCTATGTAAACCCTGGCGAATTTGTACAGATAGCAGTGAAGCACATCGGCACAGTTGGTACATCAGGTACGATTGCAACTAACGTACAGCTCGTTTATAGCTGGAAGTAAATATTTAACGGAGGGTCACATGAAGCTTCTTGCAATACACGGCATAGGATTCAGCGAAAATAAACACAAAGAAAAAGCTACGGATTTATGGAGGCTAGCTCGCCCCATATGGGAATTGAAAAAACACGTAGACTGGCAAATAGATGAACAGCCGACGCCTATTCCTAACGCAGAAAAATATAAGTCTTTCAAAGAGTTCACAAAAGAAGAACTTGAAGCAGCAGCAGTAAATCTAGGCAAGTACGACATTATCTGGTCTATGTATATGACGAATCCATCGTTCTACACCTTACTTAGAACGGTACAAGCTCGCTATGGAACAAAGTTTGTAATGGATGTAGATGATGACCTTTTCTCTATTAAAATAGACAATCCTGTATGGCTGAAGCTAACCGATGAAAACGTCTACCATATGCAGTGTATGGTAAGGGACGTTGACTACATCACGACGACAACAGAGGAACTAGCAGAAACCCTGAGAAGCAAGCGACCCGATAAGCCAAAAGATTCAGTGATCGTCGTACCTAATTACATTCCCGACACATACAAGCACGACCCGATTGATAATGGCGATAAAATAGTGATTGGCTATTTTGGTGGTTCATCTCACATATTCGACATAGAAAAATCAGGTATGGTTCCTGCTGTTGAAAGAATCATGCACGAACATAGGAACGTCCATTTTGTAGCATGTGGAATGCCGGTTGAGAAGTACTTACCAAAAGGTCGCTACACCTATTTAGAAGGCGCACCATCGACTGATTGGGTAGACAAGGTATTCCCTACGCTTAACTTCGATATAGCGTTAGGGCCGCTTGAGGAGTCCTTATTCGCTAATGGGAAATCAGATATTAAGTGGCAAGAATCCACCAGAATGGGGGCGGTATTTATCGCTTCAGACACTGGCCCGTACAAGCACTTAAACAATGGTGTGAATGCCGTTCTGGTCGATAATACACCCGAAAAATGGTATAATGCTATTAAAGAAATGATTACTATTCCTAAGCGCCGTAAGCTTATCGTCGAAACAGCACAACAAGATTTAAAGACACACAGACTAGAATTAAACGGCTACAAACTAGAAGAAGTTTTTAAAAACATATATAAAGGAAGTGCATATGCAGACAATCTCACCAGCGCCAAAAGTTTTATTTTGCAAGCCTAAAGAAAAAGAAACTGTAACAAGGTCTGGATTCTTTCTCGCAGAAGAAGAGGCGCTTGCACCACAAATTGCAGAAGTCATTAACATAGGTGAGGGCGTAACGTATAAGCCTCACGATCAGATTGTATACAAGTCATACACTACATCAGATATTAAACTTGACGGAAATGAGTACTTTCTTATTAACGAAGAAGATGTTCTCGGAAAAGTAGTTGAAACATGACCCCAGGAAACCATCCATCATCAACTTCATGGAACGCTAAAACTATAAATACTGGTTCTGTCGTTGCTGGCGGTCATCCATTTGATGTTTCGGTGACTACTGGGTATAAAGTAGGTGGTGATGTCCATGTATACTTGGCGACTGATGATGGTTTCTATATCACGACTGACGATGGGTATCGTATTTTGCTCGAAACAATACCTGGAAATTCTGTCCCTATCACGTCGGGGAACCATGCTACTATCGTGACTTGGTAACGAAAATAAGGTATAATAAAGAGGACTAAAGGCGGTGTTATGTGCAGTAAATGGCATACAACGTCCTATCGCTTACCTCACTTGTTCGACGCAAGTTAAAAGACAATTCATACTCTGCATCCGATATATTATCGTTTCTTAATGATGCACAATCAGAGATAGCCGACTTACACGAGTGGACATTCTTTGAGGCACTTGTCGAGGGTGCGGGGACACAAGACGAGTACACTTTCGAGCAGCAAGACAATCACCAAGTAACAAACAAACTTGTTCTTGTAGACCCCGATGATTCTGCAATCTACAAAGTTATGGATGATTATTATCTTCCATATGAGGAGTTTTTCGAGCGATTCCCTGTACCTGATGCACATGATTCAGCATGGCCTACCTATTGGACTGAATATGGCGATCAGCTCTACTTCAACTGTCCGATGGATAAGGCGTATAAAATCCGTCGATGGTACATCCGTGACCCTGTTGATCTTGATGATAACGCAGATGTTCCTGAACTTCCTGTAAGCTTCCGTGAAGCGCTTGTACTTGGTGCAGCGTATCGAGCAGAAGAACAACGGGATAATTATGATTATGCAGCAGTCCTACAGCAGAAGTTCAATGACCGTGTAGGTGATCTGATAAACAAAATAGTGAACCGTCAAAACATAACTCCTGAGGTAGTCGTACTCGGCAGGAGTAAATAATGCGGTACTTACTTCGGGGTCGCCGCGTACCAGTACCCAATATCACGACGGGTCGTTCACAGCCTCAACCTATTGACTACAACAAAGGATGGGCGAACTATGCACCTAATGATATACAGCCAAAAGAAACACTTAGATATGTCACAGATGCACGTTTTGAAGGTGTAGGACAATATAAGACTCGTAAAGGCTGTGATACTTACTCAGTCCCGATTGGTGAAGCGGTAAACGTACAAGTCACTTCAACGACAGGTGCAGCAGATCAGTCATTTTCTACCTCTACGTGGCTAGGCGAAAAGCTTACCGCTACTGCCACGGGTAAACTAACAAAAGTTGATGTACGGCTTAAAAATGATGCAGCAGCAACAGGAACCGTTATGGTCGCTGTGTACTCGGATAACGCAGGTGTACCTGGAACTTTGCTAGCTCGATCGTCTATAGCAAACTCATCTATTTCTGGCTCTTATACATATATATCAGCACGATTTATAGAAGCACCGACTATCACAAATACTTCTGTATATTGGGTAGTTGTTTATATACAAGCTGAAGGGACAGGTTCGTATAAGATTTCATCAACGACAAACTCGACAAACGCTAAGACTTCAAGTGATGCAGGTGCTAACTGGTCGTCAGCGTCTTACTCACTTAACGCAAAACTTTATACTTCAACCGCTGGTGGTGTAAAGGGACTAACTCGCATCTATCGTCCAAACGGTACGGCGGTCACAATCTTCGCACATGGGGTAAATGTTTACACGGTCAATGATTCTACGGGTGCAACTACCTCGATAGACTCAGGACTTAATGCAAGCTCTACGGAAGTCCGGTTTGATTATGTTAATGACGTTCTCTACTACACCGATGGATACTCAAAGCCTCGTAAGTATGACTTTGCAACCGCTTCAGAAGTCTCTACTGCACCTAATAGCGCTCGAAACATACTCGAACATGTAGGAGTATTGTTCTACTTTGATGCGACCGACCCAACCAAAGCATTCTTTACGAACTTTGCAGACTACGAAACATTTACATCTACAGATTTTCTATACGTACCTGCACCGAAAAAAGCCGACGGTCTTACCGCTATGGCGAAGCTTAATGGTGTTTTATATTTCTTTACCCAACGAAACAAACACGCACTTCTAGGACAAGATAACGCCACATTTAATCTTGGTGAAGCAAATGCACAAAAAGGAACCTACTCGCAAGAATCAGTTGTATGGGACGCGAACTATATCTACTTTGCATCTGATGATGGAATTTATCAGTTTAACGGAACATACGAAAAGAATATTGCTGAACCTATCCTTACGACGTATACAGAACTCCTAGATAAAAGTAACTGTGTACTTGAACTCCACAATAACCGTTTATACGTCTGGTACACCCCAAATGGTGAAGCAGATAACAAGCAATGCTTTGTCTACAATACACTTTTGGGTGTGTGGGAATCCCTCGATACACAAACACACATTGGTAGGGCATTTGCACGTAAGGACAACGAGGAATTATTCTTACAAGCATCCAATAAAGTGGGTGCCGTATATTATGGCGAACAATCAACAAATGATTATACAAATCTAGGTGAAATTATGCAGATGGAAGTACGCACCGCATACGATCATTTCGGCGCACCACAACAAATTAAGCGGGTAACCTACTGGCGACCAATTATTCAATCAGTACAAGGTAACTACTCGCTACAGGCAGGATTTGCTGCTGATTATTCTGATGATTTCCAATTTTCCAATGTTGCACTGCAAGGAAGTGGGTATACATACGACTCTGCAAGTGCGCTGTACGATACGGCAACCTACGCAGCACCAGCAACCGCTATTGATACGACCTTAGAATTGTTCGGTGAAGCATACAGATGGCAGCGTGTATACAAGCATCACGCAGCACGTGAACCGATTGAGTTTTCTGGCGAAGTATTAAAAATCCAAATACAAAGGCTTAGATAATGCCATACCAGTTTCAGCCAGCAGGTGCAGGAAGTTCGCTTGAACAAGCCATCTCAATGTTCAATAACAACTTTGCTAAGTTGGATAATGAAGCAGTTACGAAAGTGTTTAAAGGTGCTGGCGGGGTAAACGCATTTACTTTGGGTCAGATCAAAGATGTCGGAACGGGCTTAATCTTACGTGACCCTGATGATGTACCGCGTATCGCTTGCTATATAGATTCCAACGGAACGCCTATACTAAAGGTTTCTAAGGATGGGTTTGATGTCACCACAACGGGGAACGAAAACCTTATATTTAATTCTGCACAAAATACCCTCAAGGTTGTTTCATCTGGAACTGTAGATTTAGGTATTATTTCTGCTGCAAATATTGTTGCAGGTGGTACACAGACCCATGATCTAGTTCATAATTTGGGGTTCAAACCTGCTGTTCTCGCTTATGCCGATTTACCTGATGCGAATCTTTTGACTACTAGCTTAGTGCAAATCCCCTACACTACCTTTTTTACATCTGGTGGTCTTAGTGGTGAGTTCCTTAGCAATACCTACTACAGTCATGTAGATGTGAATACGATAAGATTTTATGTGACACATCATACCGGAACCGACTATAGCCCTATTACACCTACATGGAGCATTAAGTATTACCTTCTACAAGAAACCGCCAACTAGTGCTTTTTAAGCATATTTGGTGTATAATATAGGAGACTGAAGACGGTGTGCTTATTAGAACGTGGCATCCCGCACACTAGATCAAATCCTCGCAGACATAAACGCTAAAACTGACCCACAGCGTAGCCTTGTCCTTAATCAGATCGCTGACATACCTAAGCAACAGGCTGCTGAAGAAGCAGGTCTAAAAGCACAGGAACAGCAAGGTTATACAGATATTCTCGATGGTGCTCGCCGTCGTGGTTTAGGCTTTTCTGGTATTCCT
>CALMKR010000117.1 GCA_937867625.1 uncultured bacterium
TTGTTGCTAATGCGTCTTCTACATGGTGATTCCCTCTTTACGCATGCGGGTGTTTCCCAATCTTTGTTATCTAGTACACAGTATAAAGATGGGGTGCCTATTGATGAACATATAAACACTATATTCAAAGAGCGGCCTCAAATGTTTGAGTTTAACATGGGTACTAATTACTCTCAGTATGGGGATGATGTATGTCAATCTCCTATTTGGGTAAGGCCTTATAGCTTAACTGAAGACGGTATAGATGGGTTTGCGCAAATTGTAGGGCACACTACTGTGGATACTATAACAATAATACAGAATAAGATCATACTTATCGACACTCTTGGTACATCTGGAGAGTTTCTTATTATTCAAAATGATAAGATCGCAGGAAGATATTATAACAGAGCCGAATCGTTTAAAAAACTCATGTAGACATGGGAATGTTCGATGATCTAATTATTGATAGTAAGTATCTTCCTGATAAGTTAAAAGGACATATTGGAGGATGGCAGACTAAAAGTTATGGTAGTTTATTTCATGTTTTAGTTATTTCAGAAACAGGAAGGCTGCTAGAAACTACAGGTCTAAAGAACGATACAAGGGTATTAAAAGAAACTAACTACACTGGAGAAATACGCTTCTATGACGAAATTAGTGGTGTATGGGTAGAGTTTAACGCATCATTCGTAGATGGTCAAATGGTTGATCTAGTACAAATTAGTCCTCTTTCAGAAGCAGACTTATAAACAACATAAAAAAACTAACATGAACAACGTAGAAAAAGACCTTATCGCGTTACGTAAGGATAAAACGCGGGAATACACAGATGCTGAAACAAGCGTCTCAGTGGCTAAACAGCTACTGGCAACAAATGCACAGGCTGAGGTTAACACGTTATTAGACTTAGGTATAAGCAAGGAGCTTTTAGCTGAGTATAAAATACGTGAAACTAATGCATCAAGAGCTGCTGTTGAAGAGAAATTCAACAAGACAGTTTTTACTTATGCGGAGATCGCTGCTATTGGACAAAAGTACTACTTAAAACTTGAACATACCGATAAGTTCAGGGGTCCTATACCAGCCGACTTAGGGGCAGTGCTTGTTGCGTTCTGTAAAGCAAATCACATCGATACAAGTTTCGGTAATGAAAAAAACAGATTCTACATACTTGCTCCACCAAGAATGTTTTCTACCTATAAAAGTTTCATAGGTCTTCACAAAGAATACTTCGAGATTGGTGTTGCTATGAAAGACTCTTTCCTTGTGAGCTTCAGGGATCCTCAAATATTCTATGAGAGTCAGCCTAATATGTTCATACATCTTAAAGGTTGGGGAAATGATCTTTCTGTAGTACGTAGGATCATAGGCGCTGTTCGTAAAACTTCTGCTCTTGCGTGGACTTATGTCACTGCTTTACACTTATGTTTTCTATATTTAGCGGTAAAAATTTTTATGTATGGAACGGAGTATTATTCTGACAGTCTGCGTATGAAGCTTGTAACATCGATACTAGCGGCCGCATTATTTCTTGTTACAGCAGTAAGTTTTCTTATCTCTGGTACAAATAGAGGACAAAGGTTTATAAACAGCCTATGCTCTAATGCCTGGTACAAAAAGAATAAATAAAACCGACAAAGTTAGTTAAGTGAATCGGTCTATAGTAACCTATAGTTCAACCAGTAGGGTCTAACCTATGCGCATAGCCTACTGGTTTCTAAACTGTAATCTAAAACCAAAATTATGAAACTTAAAAACTTACTATTTCCATTAGGAGTAATTGCTATCTGCTTAATAAGCTGTGTAGACATATCCTATATGGATAAAATGCAAAACAAGTGGTATGTACTAGATTCGGATGATACAGTGCTTACTATTGGAATTGAGTATAATTCTGATTCATGTCGGCATCTGTTAGTAGGATCTGTGTACGATGACGTTACAGGCCTTATTGGTACAGGCGACGGCACTAGAATTGAATTTGATTCAAGTATGATTAAAAGTGAGATTATGGTACCTGCGGGACAAACCCTAAAGTCTTACACAGATAGCATCAAGCGGCTTGATCCTATGTACAATGACCCTGAGCTTCTCGGAGAAGAACAGTTGTATTAACAATAAAAATGTTTAAGTTATTTAAAAAAGATGACGAGAAAGTGGTAACAGATAATGCGGAAGATACCCGTAAAGCTGATGCCATAGTAAAAGCATTTGAGACAGCCCTAGAGAAAATGACTCTATCCAAAGGTAAATCAAATGTAGAAATCAACATTACAAACATTGACCAAGTACCACAAACCATTGAATCACAGTTTAAAGGTATGAGTCCTACCGAAATTGTTTATTTCTACAATATCTGTAAAGCACGTTTAATTGACATGGAATCCAAGTTTGGCAAACTTGACATGATGAAAGACGCCGCCTATCAAGTAATTAAAGAGACACGTGAAAAATCTAAGATGCCTGAGTCATTAGCTAATAGACTTATAGAAGAAGTTGATAACAAAGTAAAGTCAGAGACAGACAACTACAATAAGTTTAAAGCATCTGTAGATAAACTTAAGGGTTTACATGATATGGTAGCATCCTATGTGGATGAGCCAACCGAATAGCCAAAGTACAATGAAAAGCAGCCAAATATGGCAAATTGTAGACACATGGAGCACTGTTCCAGGAACAAGTATCCAAAAGTTTATGATGATGCTAGAAATATTGGTAAAAGCTGAAATTAGAGTAGAGTTCGACACACCAACTAGAGACCCCCTTAAGGAGTATGGCCATTCAAAAAAACCACAAGCTAATGGTAACGCACGCTAGGATAGGCGAGCGAGTGCCCACAAATGTACGTCAGAAGTTATATGATTTACATAATAAACTAAGGCAAAAAGAGAATCAAGCTCTTGGTCGCTTTAATACTGTTAACACGAAAACAAAATAACAAATAAAGGTAGTCCCGTAGCTCAGCCTGGATAGAGCATCTGCCTTCTAAGCAGACGGTCAGGCGTTCGAATCGCCTCGGGACTACCATTATACCAAAAAGATGAAGAACTACATATTGATATCAGGATCTGAGCACAGGCCTATATCAGGTGTTGAAATCCGTGAATCCATCGATAAAGGCGTTTATGTTATAAACGACAGTAAGTTAGGATTTTACCTGGAGTATGTTGCAGATTCCTTTAATATACCTGCTGATACTCTAAATAAAAAACACGACGCCACACTTAAACGTTGGGCAAAAGCTTGGAAAAGTTCGAATGTCAACATGGGCATTCTTTTAACAGGCCTTAAAGGAGCAGGAAAGACATTATGGGCTAAGAAGTTTGCTAATGAAGCATTTGATGGGCCAATTCTGATTCTTAACCGTCCTTATACAGAGGATATTGATGCGTTTCGTACCTTCCTTACAAATCCATTGTTAAATGGCTCTATGATTCTTGTTGATGAGTTTGAAAAGACTTTCGGCCAGGATGAAGGCAAGGACGATGACGTTAGCCCTATGCTATCTATGTTTGATGATGGTTTAAATACAAGATTCTTATGGATGTTTATATCAAACAGCATGAAAATCTCTGAGTTTATGCTCAATCGACCAGGAAGAGTACGTTATATAGAGCGGTTTCACGGAATGGGTGACGAGGAAATCATTGAAACAGTAGAAAAGTTGTTAAACGACAAGAGTTTGACGCAGTCTGTTTTTGATATTCTCGCACAGTTTGAAGATGTATCTTACGACATGCTTTCTAAATTTGTTGATGAGGTAAATTTGTTTGAAGGTGTTGCACCTGAAGAACTTATTAAGAATATGAATATTGCTAATCTTAGTAAAATCTTCTTAGTTACTTTCAAATTAGAGCTTGTGGTACGTAATCAATCTACTGAACAGGTTGTTTATGTTTTACCAATTGAGCAAAGACAGACAAGTTTGCATACTACTGTTTACGAAGAGACGCGACAGCACTCTCAGGCTATAACAATAGGATTAACTACAGATAAAGTAATATCCTTACTTCAGAGACTTTCTATTGAATTTCCTGACTTACAGTTAACTACTTTTAATGAGGCACGGACATTGGATGATGGGTCGCTTTACTTTGGACCATCAGATATTAGCTTTATTAACGGTAAGCTAAAAGTAGGCTCAACTTTAACAACTGAAGAAAGTATTTGGTTAAAATCAAAGACAGATGAAGAAACCGGATATATAGTAACCTTCAAGTGCAGTGACTTTGAACTTGTTCGTACTACAAGAACAAAGATAGAAGCAAAGCCGCTTTAGAATGATATATTTCATAAATAATAATCCCCAGCTCATAGAGGGCTGGGGTTGCAAAACTGCTACCATAGAAGACCTATTACAATGGTCTTATGGTAAAAAAGTTATCGCAATTGATACTGAAACCGAGGGTTTATTCGATTTCGATAATGATGTTATTATGTTGCAGATTGGAGACGCTAATGACCAATTTGTAATAGATTGCCGCAATGTACCAGTTACTAAGCTTAAACCATTACTAGAAGATCCTGAAGTATTAAAGGTTTTCTGGAATGCCAAATTTGATATGAACTTCCTAAAGTTCTCGTTTGGTTTTAACTTGAACAACATACACGATTGCTTTTTAGTAGAATGCCTGTTAAATGCAGGTTATGATGACGCAGAATTAGGCCTTGGGGCAGCGTCTAAGAAGTACCTAAATAAGACACTAAATAAAGCTGTAAGAAACAAATTTGTTGGGTTGAGCGGAACGCCTTATACAGAAACTCAAATAGTATATGGCGCCGAAGATGTGGAGGTGTTACTT
>CALMKR010000118.1 GCA_937867625.1 uncultured bacterium
TCTCTTGTACACCCGCGTGATGAGCGACCTGACACCCCGCGACATACCCAGTAGTCCAAGCCAGTTGGAGACCATAGCCTCCTGATGGCCGATTAATATTCAGCACATCCCCGACCACATAGAGCCCGGGCACTATCCGTGATTCCATCGTCCGAAAATCGATTTCTGTCAAAGTTACTCCCCCTGAAGTCACCACTGCTTTATCAATGCCCAAAAGGTGTGATGCGGTGAGTACATAGCCTTTGAGTGTTGCCACCAACTGCTGGCGCTGTAAAACTGTCACACTGTGACTCGGCGTGTGCGGATCAATACCCGCTTGCTCGAGCACCGGTACTACGAGCGCTCCCGGAATTATCTCTGCCCACTGATTTTGGAGATGTTTGTTTGGCGCCGCCATAAAGCGTGCGAGGAGGAGTTCCTCAAGCGCGTCCTTGGCAGTGGCTGGTGTAAAATCTAAGAGTATCTCCACCCCTCCAGTCGCAAGGCCTTCGCCCACACGATAACTGAGATTGAGGATACCCGGACCACTGAGGCCTACATGTGTGAACAATACTTTGCCTTTAGTTTTGTGAAATACCAAACCGGCTTGCCGCAGGCTAATACCAGCTGTGGCCAGCGACACCCCAGAGAGACGTTTAGTTGTCTCACTCTCCTTCACCGCCACTGGTACCAGAGCTGCTTTTGGTGTATCGATGGTATGACCGAGGGTCGCAAGCCAGGCGAAGGCGTCCCCTGTTGAGCCAGTCTCCGGACGAGACAGTCCACCGGTAGAGACAATCACACGCGGTGCAAAACAAATATCAGCTGACTCTAGGAGCACCGTGATACCCTTGGTCATTTTCTTCAGTCCCATGACCGTCTGTTTGGTTTTGATAGTGACACCGGCGGCCTTAGCCGTCGCAATCAGCGCTTCGGTAACCGCTTCCGCACTTTGACTCACCGGAAAGACGCGTGCTTCGGCTTCGACCACAGTCTCAACACCAATATCACGAAACCACTGTCGGGTTTCTTTCACCCCAAACTGAGCAAACGGTGAAAAGAGAAACTTCCCCGCCTCCCCATAGCGCGACAAAAGGGTACGGACATTTTCAGTGTTGTTAGTGATATTACATCGTCCACCACCTGAAATACGGAGCTTCTTGCCAAGCGTGGCATTTTTTTCAAGGAGGAGCACCTTCGACCCCTCTCGTGCTGCAGTAATAGCCGCAATGAGGCCAGCCGGACCGCCGCCGATAATGATGGTGTCGTACTGTGCTTTAGTCGATGAGGTCGCCATGTCGTACCCGTCGCCACACAAAGCGACACACTTGAAGAATATAAATACCAATGAAGAGGTAGATGATGGCGTCAGCAATTGGGTTCATGTAGGCGGCCACTACTCCGTAATCATCAAGGAAGACGAAGCCAAGACCAATTAATACTGTGTTCCAAATGAGCGCTCCCAAAAATGAAAGAAGTAAGAAGACACTTGGACGCATCCGCACACAACCTGCAGGGATAGAAATAATTGAGCGCACCGCGGGGACCATCCGACCAAAAAATACCGCCGGGAGTTCGTACTTGGTAAACCACTTGGTGGCTTTACGAAAGTCCTTCACATCAATTGCGACATACCCACCGTAGCGCTTGAAGAATTGTTCCAATACAGGAACCGAGACCAGCCACCCGACCAAGAACCATAACGTGGTACCAAATAGTGCACCTAGGGTCGAAACGGCTAATGCAGGAATAAGTGACAATTCCCCAGTCGCGGCCAAATGCCCAATGAATGGCAAAATCACCTCCGACGGAATCGGCGGAAACAGGTTTTCGGCTACCATGAGGACAAACACGCCCAGATACCCATTAGCGGTAATAAACGACAAAATTGCTTCAGCCATACAGTCTTTCGAGTATACCGAATAATCAATAAAACTCCTAGAGGTGAGCTAAGAACAGCCACGGCGCACATACTGTGCGCCG